>JALZEM010000304.1 GCA_030862005.1 Actinomycetota bacterium
CCACGGCTTCTCCTGCTCGACGAGCCGACGTCGCAGCTCGATCCGGGGGGCGCCGAAGATTTCCTTGACGCTGTCGAGGGTCTCGAGGCGACGGTTGTGCTCTCGGAACAGCGCACGGCGCGGGCGCTCGCGTTCGCTGAGCGGATCCTCTTCCTCGAGGGAGGGCGGCTTCTTCTCGATGCGCCGAAAGCTGCCGCGCTCGAGTGGCTTCGCGCGGAACGACCCGCCTACGTGCCCGGCTGGACGGACGAGCTTCCCGCTCCGCCCTCGGGCGATCCCGTTCTCGTCGTCGACCGCGCCTCCTTCGCGTACCGGAGCGGCCCACCCGTCCTGGCAGGCGCCACGGCCGAGGTCCGCCGCGGCGAGATCGTCGTGCTCGCAGGCCCGAACGGAAGCGGGAAGACGACGCTCGCGAAGCTCGCCGCCGGACTGCTCGAACCGGACACCGGCCGCGCATGGCGCGACGGGCGCGCCGGTTACGTGTCGCAGGATCCCGGTCGATACATCGTGCGCGAGCGGGTCGACGACGAGGTCGCGCTCAGTGTCGCGGGCGACCGTCGACGAGCGCGCGCGGCGCTCAGCGTGCTCGACCTCGACTGGGCAGCCGAACGGCACCCACGCGACCTCTCGAGCGGCGAGCGGGAGCGCCTCGCCCTCGCCGCGGTCGCCGTCGGTGAGCCGGACCTCCTCGTCCTGGACGAGCCGACGCGCGGCGTCGACCCAGAGCGGAAGCGCGCCCTCGCAGACTGGCTCGTCGCGTACGCCGCCGCCGGGCGCGGTGTCCTCGTCGCGACGCACGATCGGGAGCTGCCCGCACATCGGCGGATCGAGCTCGGAGTCCCGGAGCGGATTCTTGTCTAGGACGCCGCTTGCTCTCGCACTGGGGCTCGCCGCGGTCGCGGCCGGCGCAGGCGCGTGGGCCGCGCTCGACCCGAACCGCGCCGGGCTTTCACTTCTCCTCGTCGCGCTCGCTCTTGTCGCCGGCGGCGTCGCCTGGTTCGAGAGCGGGCCGGGATCCACCAAGGAGATCGCGGTCGTCGCCACGCTTGCGGGCGTCGCGGCGGCAGGCCGTGTCCTCTTTGCCGCGGTGCCCGGCGTGCAGCCTGTGACGGTGATCGCGATCGCGGCAGGCGCGGCGCTCGGCGTGCGCGCCGGAATCGCGGTCGGGGCGCTCGCAGCGTTTGCGTCGAACTTCTTCCTCGGCCAGGGAATCTGGACGCCGTGGCAGATGCTCGGATGGGCCTCGTGTGGTGCGGTGGGCGGCGTCGCCGCGTCGATCGTCCGCCGCCGGATCGCGTTCGCCGTGGTCGCTTTCGTCCTTGGCTTCGGGTTCAGCGCGTTCATGGATCTCTGGGAATGGTTCAGCTTCTTCCCGCACACCTGGGAAGCCCTCGCCGTCCAGATGTCGCGCGGGCTTCCATTTCAGCTCGCGCATGCGATCGGAAACGTGGTTCTCGTGCTTGCGGCAGGGCCCGAGCTCCGGCGCGTGCTCGAGCGCTACGGACGCCGTCTGCGTACCGAGATCGCCTGGACGTGAGCGCCCTTCGCCCAGTTGTTGACCCAGGGTGTCGTTCGCCGAGAAGCAGCCGAGGTGGCATTGCCGCTCGGGGCCGCATGTCCCTTTGCGGGAATCGCGATGAGGACGCCGACGACGAGATCGCCGCGAAGGGGCGCGCCTATACTCGTGCTGCATGAGCGAGACGGGCGCGACGGCGGTCATCCTGACCGTCGGCAACGAGATCGTCTCGGGCGACATCGAGAACACCAACGCGTCCTGGCTTTCGCGCCGCTTGGCTGAGCTCGGCGTCGAGGTGAAGCTTCTCGCCGCCGTCCGCGACGACATCGAGGAGATCGGCGCCTTCCTCCGCGCCGAGAGCCCCCGCGTCGACCACCTCTTCGTCACCGGCGGTCTTGGCGGCACGCCCGACGACATCACGCGCGAGGCCGTTGCTGCCGCATTCGACCTCGACTGCGAGGAGATCACGCCGCTCGCGGACGACCTTCGTCGCCGCTTCCGGCCGCGCGGCCTGGCCGACTACGCGGCCCGCTGGGCGCGGCTCCCGCGCGGCGCCGAGCCGCTCGCGAATCCTCTCGGCGGCGCGCCCGGTTTCGTCCTCGAAAACGTGCACGTGCTTCCCGGCCTTCCGAGCGAGATGGAGGCGATGTTCGACTCGATCTGTGAGCGGTTCCGCGGCCGCCCGATCGAAACGTGGCGACGCAAGTACGAGACGACGGAAGGCCAGATCGTAGGCGTGCTCGAGGAGGCGACCCGCCGCCACCCGGCCGTCACGGTCGGCAGCTATCCGCGCTTCCGAGACGGGCGTCCGGAGGTCGACGTGGTGCTGAAATCCGCAGACGAGCGCGCGCTCGCGGAGGCGACGGCATGGATCGAGACCGCGCTCGAGACGCAGGGGGTCGTAAGGCGGTCGGCCTGACGATGCCGACAACAAGTCCGATCACGGCCTCCCCCGAGGGGCACGAGGCTCCTCGTGACCGCCGCCGCGGCGCCCGTCCGCCGGTCCGGCCGCGGTCGCTGCGGTCGTATTCGTGTAGGGAAAGAGAACAAGCGACCGCGCGACGTCTCCCGGGCGCGAACCGACGCTAGCATCGACCCGTGGCCGTCATCTCGCCCGATCAGTACCTTGCAGACCTCAATCCGGCGCAGCGCGACGCTGTGCTGGCCACGGA
>JALZEM010000318.1 GCA_030862005.1 Actinomycetota bacterium
CGCGCCTCAGGTTCGCGACGGCGAGGTCACTCGGACAGAACAGAAGGCTCGAGACGTCGTCGACGACGATGCGGTTGACCTCCTCGGGCATCCGCCGGTCGAAGGAGCGGAGGCCGGCCTCGACGTGGGCAACCGGCACGCGTGCCTTCGCGCCCGCGAGCGCGCCCGCGAGCGTCGAGTTCGTGTCGCCGAAGACGACGACGGCGTCGGGTCGCTCGCCGAGGATCGCGCGCTCGATTCCCGGCAGCATCCGCGCCGTCTGCTCCGCATGCGTTCCGGAGCCCGCGTTCAGCTCGTACGTCGGAGCGGGGAGCTGGAGCTCTTCGAAGAAGATCTGCGAGAGCTCCCGGTCGTAGTGCTGTCCGGTATGGAGCGTCGTCTCCTCGATCCCCCGGTTTCGGAGTGCGACGGAAAGGGGACCGGACTTGATGAATTGCGGCCGGTTGCCGACAACGGAAAGAACCCGCACGTCGGCGGCGAATCTAGCCCACCATGGCAAAACACTTCTTCCACACCGGCCTGAGCGTCCTCTCGTACGGCTACAAGACCGGACGCGACCTCCGCTGGTACGTCCGCCGCCGTCTCGAGCGCGCGTAGGTCGAAAAAGCGCCTCGCTACAATCGTCCAGCCGGGCCGTTAGCTCAGCTGGTAGAGCAGGGGACTCTTAATCCCAAGGTCGCAGGTTCGATCCCTGCACGGCCCATTCGCGAATCCGCTGATCAGGTCCTGCCCAGCGCCTGCTCCACGGCACGGCGGGCGAGGACCCTGACGAGCTCGGTGCGGTACTCGGCCGTCGCGAACGGGTCGCTGACCGGGCTCGTTCCCTCCGTGACCCGCTCGGCGGCCTCGCGCACGTCCGCGCCCGAGGCGAGCGCCTGCTCGAATGCGGCCGCGCGCATCGGCACCGGCCCCATGTTCGTGAGGCCGATCTGCGCGTTTCCGATCCCGCCGTTCGACCGCTCGACGAGCGCCGCAATTCCCACGATCGCCCAGTCCTGTGCCCGTGGATGAAACTTGACGTACGACCACCCGGCGCCGCCCGTGCGCGGCACGCGGATCTCCGTCAGCACATCCTCCGGGCCGAGGTCCGGCTCGAACGTGCCCTTGAAGAACTCGGTCGCGGGAACCGTTCGCTCGCCGCCCGGCCCGCGCACCACGAGGTCCGCCTCGAGAGCGAGGAGAACGGTCGGGAGGTCCGAGGCCGGGTCGGCGTGCGCGACCGACCCGCCGATCGTTCCGACGTGGCGCACCTGCGGGTCGCCGACCTCGCCGGCGGCGTGGGAGAGGAGCGGGCATGTCTCCTCGAGGAGCTCGCTGCGATGGACGTCCTCGTGCGTCGTCATCGCTCCGATCGCGATCCGGTCGCCCGCCTCACGCACGTACGCGAGTTCGCCGATCCGGCCGATGTCGACGAGGGCGGTCGGGAAGGCGAGCCGGAGCTTCATCAACGACAGGAGTGACTGGCCGCCCGCGAGGAGCTTCGCCTCGTCGCCGAAGCGGCCGAGGAGGTCGATCGCCTCGTCGACCGACTCGGCCCGCTCGTACTCGAAGGCCGCGGGGATCATTCCGCACCTCCCTTCGCGTCACGGATCGCTCGCCAGACGCGCTCCGGTGTGGCGGGCAGGTCGATCTTCGTCACCCCGAACGGCGCGAGCGCGTCGGCGACCGCGTTCATGACGGCTGCGGGGGCGGCGATCGTCCCGGCCTCGCCGACGCCCTTGACGCCCATGGGGTTCGTCGACGACGGCGTCACCGTCCGGTCAGTCACGAACGAAGGGAGCTCCGCGGCGGACGGGATGCGGTACGAGTGCATCGAGCTCGTCAGGAGGTTCCCCGCATCGTCGTAGACAGCCTCCTCGTAGAGCGCCTCCGCGATCCCCTGGGCGACGCCGCCGTGCACCTGCCCCTCGACGATCGTCGGGTTGACGACGTTCCCGCAGTCGTCGACGGCGACGTACTTCAGGATCTCGACCTCGCCCGTCTCGGTGTCGATCTCGACGGCGCAGACGTGCGCGCCGGCGGGGAACGTGAAGTTGGGCGGGTCGTACACGTGCGTCGCCTCGAGCCCCGGCTCCACGTCCTCGGGAAGGCTGTGCGCGGTCCACGCCGCGAACGCGACGTCGGGGATCGTCTTCGACTTGTCCGGCACGCCGCGCACCTGGAACTTGCCGTCCGTCCACTCGAGGTCCTCGGGCGAGACCTCGAGGTCATGCGCGGCGATCCGCTTCGCCTTCTCCTTGATCTTCTGCGCCGCGTTCCAGAGCGCGATCCCGCCGACCGAGAGGCTGCGGCTTCCGTACGTGTCCATCCCCAGCGGCGCGATTGCGGTGTCGCCGTGGAGGACTTCGACGTCCTCGAAGGGGACGCCGAGCTCGTCGGCCGTGATCTGCGCCCAGGACGTGACGTGCCCTTGGCCGTGCGGCGACGTCCCGGTAACGA
>JALZEM010000350.1 GCA_030862005.1 Actinomycetota bacterium
GCGCCGACCATCGTCGGCCCCTACCAGGCCGGATCGTTTGAACGACCTCGAGCTCTTCCTCTACCTCGCGCCGATCCTCGTGGCGAGCCTCGTGCTCCACGAGCTCGCGCATGGGTACGTGGCGACGCGCCTGGGAGATCCGACGCCCCGCGAGCAGGGTCGGCTGACGCTGAACCCGATCGTGCACCTCGACCCGCTCGGGACGACGATGTTTGTCGTCACGTACTTCCTCTCGAGCTTCATCTTCGGCTGGGCGAAGCCTGTTCAGGTCCAGCCGGGGTACTTCCGGCGGCCGAAGCAAGCGATGGCTCTGGTCGCGGCGGCCGGCCCGGCCGTTAATTTCGCGCTCGCGATCGTCTGCGTCGCGCTCCTCGTCCACATGGAGTTCGGTGAGAAGACCACGAATGTCCTCGTGCGCTCATACGAGGTCAATCTGATTCTCGGCATCTTCAATCTTCTGCCGATCCCACCCCTTGACGGCTCGCGGATCGTCGGGGCGCTCATGACGGACGATCTGTATACGCGCTGGAGCGCGGTCGATCAGTACGGAATCCTGATCCTCTTCGGCGTGATCATTCTCTTCCGACCGCAGTTCAACGAGGTGCTCGGAACCGCGTTTCAGCACTCGACGGACGTCATGGTCACGCTCGTCGGCGGATGAAGCTCTTCGAGTGGGACACGCCGGGTCCGTATCGCGTTGCGTTCTCGACGCGCCTCGGAGGTGTGAGCGAGGGCCCGTACGCTTCTCTCAACCTCGGGATCCTGACCGACGACGACCCTGACCGGGTCGTCGTCAACCGCCGGCGCCTCACGGAGGCGGTCGGCGCGAGCGCCGAGACCGCGACGATGGCCTGGCAGGTTCACGGCTCTGCGGTCAGGAAGGCGCGCCCCCGCGGCGTCGTCACGCCCGGGACGATCTACGAGCGCTGCGACGGCCTCTGGAGCGACCGACCCCGCCAGGCGATGATGCTCCTCACCGCCGACTGCTTCCCAGTCGCGCTCGGCCGGCTGCAGGGGGATCCCGCGCTTGCCGTCCTGCACGTCGGCTGGAAGGGGCTCCTCGGCGGGATCGCGGCGAACGGCGTGGCCGCGATCCGGGACGGCGGCGCCGTGGTTGCCGCGATCGGGCCGGGGATCGGCCCGTGCTGCTACGAGGTCGGGGAGGAGGTCGCAGCGCCCTTCCGCGAGCGCTTCGGCGAGGACGTCATGCAGGGGCGCAATCTCGATCTCGCCGAGGCGACGGAGCGCGCGCTTCGCTCGGCCGGGTGCGAGGTCGCGTGGCGGAGCGACCGCTGCACGTCGTGCGAGCGGGAGCTCTTCTTCTCGCACCGGCGCGATCGTGGACTGACGGGCCGACAGGGTGTCGTTGCCTACATCGACTGACGCGATTCGGGCGAACTACGAGCGCGTTCGCGCCGACGTCGGCCCCGACGTGACGATCGTCGTTGCGACCAAGTACGTCGACGTCGCGGGCATGCAGGCGCTCGCCGACGCCGGTGTCGCGGTCGTGGGAGAGAACCGTCTGCAGGACCTCGTGGCGAAGCGCGACCGGCTCGGCGACGCGTTTCGCTGGCACTTCATCGGCCACCTCCAGTCGCGAAAGGCACGCGACGTCTCCGAGCTCTGCGAGCTCGTCCACTCGCTCGACTCCGTCTCGGCCGCGAAGCGCCTGAGCGCTCCCGCCCTCGTCGAGGTCAACCTGTCAGGCGAAGAGACGAAATCAGGGGTCGCTCCGGAACGGGTACCGACGTTCCTCGCCGAGATCCGTGAGCTCGACGTCGACGTTCGCGGCCTGATGACAATGCCGCCGCTGGCGGAGGATCCCGAGGAGTCGAGGCCGTACTTCCGGCGCTTAGCCGCGCTCGCACAGGAACACGATCTCACCGAGCTCTCGATGGGGACGTCGCAGGACTACCGGATCGCGGTCGAGGAAGGTGCGACGCTCGTCCGCGTCGGCTCCCTCCTGTTCTCCCGTTAAGATTCCGCGCGCATGGGTGTTGGAGACGTCTGGAGCCGCGCGCTCGTCTACTTCGGGATCGTCGAGGAGGACGAGTACTGGGACGACGAGGCGTTCGACGCCGAGGAGGAGCTTGACCGCGGATACCGTGACCGTCCGAACGTCCGGCGGCTCCATCCCCGGCGAGCGCGGTCGGCTGAGTTCGACGATTGGTCCGAGCCGGACGATTCCGCGCGCACGGCGGTCTTACGCGCGCCCGGCGGTGCCCGCCGCCCACCGCTCGAAGCGGTAGCCTCTGCGTCCGTGCGCGTCCACCTGGTCGTGCCGCGAAGCTTCAACGACGCGCAATCGATCGCGGACAAGTTCAAGGACGCCGTCCCCGTGATCCTGAACTTGCAGGGGGCCGACACGGAGCTGTCGAAGCGGTTGATCGATTTCTCGAGCGGCCTCACGTACGCCCTGAACGGCGGCATGCAGCGGATCGCTGACAAGGTCTTCCTCCTGACACCGCGAAACGTCGAGGTGTCGGCGGAGGAGCGTGCCCGCCTCATCGAGCGCGGGTTCTTCAACCAGTCGTAGCGCCGCGCGAAAGCGCACTGCTGTAGGGGGTGGGCCAGGCCCGCGGAGAACGGGCGCGAGGACGGCCGGGCGACGACCGGCCGTCGCTCTACGCGGAACGGAGAACCGCGCGCCTAGCCTCTGGCCGCGGCGGGAAGTAGGTTTCCCGCGATGCCTTTTGCCGATTCGATCGACACGGCGCAGGACTTCGTACAGACGCTCTTCTACGTCTATCTGCTGCTCATCTTCGCGTACATCATCACGTCGTGGATTCCGCTTCCCTACAACGTCTGGCTGAACCGGATTCAGCGCTTCCTCTACGACGTGGTCGACCCGTACCTTCGGCTTTTCCGCCGCTTCATCCCGCAGCTCTCCCTCGGCGGCCTCGGCCTCGACCTCTCACCGATCTTCGCGATCATCACGCTCCTCATCGCCAACCGGCTGATCCAAGAGGGGATCGAGGCACTGCGTTGAAGTAGGCGGCGTGTCTTTGACCCCTGTCGAGATTCGACACGTGAAGCTCGCGCGGCGGCCGCTCGGCTACGAGCGGGCGGCGGTCGATCGGCTTCTCGAAGACGTTACTCGCAGCTTCGAGGTCGTGTGGCGCGAGCGCGCAGACGTTCGCGACGAGATCGAGCGCCTGGAGGGGGAGCTCGCGCGCTACAAGGAGCTCGAGGTCCTCCTGCGGAACAGCCTTGTAGCAGCCGAGCGGGCGGCGGACGACGTCCGAAGTCAAGCGCGCCGAGAGGCCGACGTGGTCCTCGAGGAGGCCCGCGTACGGGCGAGGGAGATCGCAGGCGCCGCTTCCGACGAGCGGGAGCGCGTGAAGGCGGAGATCCGGCGCCTCCGAGCGCTCGAGGCCGAGGTTCGAGCTGCGTATCGGTCGTTTCTCCTCACGTCGCTCGAGCGTCTCGAAAGCGAAGCGGACGAGCGCGAGGCATCGGGCCAAGCGGCCTGAGGCGCGGCAGGAGCGGCGAAAGGCGCCGGGATATACTCGGTACGTGGCGAACGTCGACACCGAGCGCTTCCGAACGATCCTGCTCGAGGAGCGACGGCGGGCCGAAGGAACGCTTCGTCACCTTCACGACGAGAACTCCGGCTCGATCGAGGACGAGGCCGAGGACGAGACCTTCGACAACCACATCGGTGATGCCGCCACCGTGACGTTCAACCGCGAGATGGACTATTCACTCGAGGGCAACACGGGGCACGTCCTCGCCGCCATCGACGAGGCGCTGAAGCGTATCGAGGATGGAACGTTCGGGACGTGCTCCCGCTGCGGCAACCCGATCGCCGAGGAACGACTCGACGCGATGCCCTACGCGACCAAGTGCATCGATTGCAAACGCCTCGAAGAGAGGGGCTGACCAACCCGTCACCGCGGCTGATCGACGTACGCGTCGGCTCGGCTACGGACGGCCGCGTTCCGATTTCGGTCGCTGAGCGATCCCTCTCCGCCGGGCCGTTTCACTGGCTCGCCCTGATCGCCGTCGCCTTCGCAGCCATTGTCGCGGACCAGCTGACGAAGCAGATCGTCGTGGCGCAACTCGAGTTCGGCGAATCGGTCGACGTGATCGGCCCGCTCTCCATTCACCACGTCCGGAACTCCGGCATCGCGTTCGGGCTCTTCTCGACGTGGGCGTCGGCCGTGACGCTTTTGACCGCTGTCGCCGTCGCCTGGATGATCGCGTACTTCGCGAGATCCGGCGCGCGCCATCCGGTTCTGCCCGTTGCGCTCGGGCTCCTGATCGGCGGAAGCGCGGGAAATCTCGTCGACCGGCTGCGGCAGGGTCACGTGACCGACTTCCTCGACCTCCGCTACTGGCCGGCCTTCAACCTCGCGGACGCGTTCATCGTCGTCGGTGTCGCGATCCTCCTCGCGGCGCTCATTGCGGCCGAGCGCCACCCTCGCCTGCAACGGGGCCTTCCGAAAACGAGCGGGTAGGCGGACGTTGAGGGGGAGTTCCCTCTCAGTGACGGCTTCCGAGCTGGACGACGCCGCATCTCTTCCATTCGGTTGATGGTCCCGTCATCCGCGGCCGGCGAGCGTCTCGACCGCTTCCTTGCCGGGGTCGAAGAGATCGGGTCTCGCGCCGCGGCCGAACGGCTGCTGTCGGACGGCAGAGTCCTGGTGGACGGCGCGCGACGCCCGAAGAGCCACAAGCTCGAGAGTGGGGAGGCGCTCGAGGTCGAGCTTCCGGAACGAACGCCATCGACGCTCGTCCCGGAGGACGTCCAGCTCGGGATCGCTTACGAGGACGAGCATCTGGTCGTCGTCGACAAACCGGCCGGCGTCCCGGTTCACCCGTCCGCGGGGCACGCGAGAGGGACGCTCGTCCACGGCCTCCTCGCGCACGCGATCGCCGGAGGGGAGGAGGCGACGCGGCCGGGAATCGTCCACCGGCTCGACCGCGACACCTCCGGGCTCCTCGTCGTCGCGCGTTCAGACGAGGCGCACCGGCGCCTCCAGCGCATGATCCGGCGGCGCGAGGTCGTGCGCGAGTACCTGGCACTCGTGCGCGGCCGACCGAAGTCCTATCGGGGCCGGATCGAGGCGGCGATCGGGCGCGACCGCCGCGACCCGAAACGGGTATCGCTCGACACGGCGGTCCCACGCGAGGCGGCGACGGATTTCGAGATCGCAGAGCTACTGCACGCGCACACGTTGTTACGCGTGCGCCTCGGCACGGGGCGAACGCACCAGATTCGGGTGCATCTCGCCGCGATCGACCTCCCCGTCTCGGGCGACCCTGTCTACGGGATCCCGCACGACCTCGGCCTCGCGCGCCAGTTTCTCCACGCGGGTCGGCTTGCCTTCCCGCACCCTTTCAGGGCCGAGGAAGTCGAGGTTGAATCGGGGCTCCCGCCGGATCTCGCCGAGGCGCTCGCGCGCGCCCGTGGCTGAGGACCGAGCCTCGAACTACTCTCAGAGAGTGGTGCGGGCAACGCAATCTTCGAATGGGCGCATCCTCCTCATCGGCGACCTGGCCCGGAGGTTCGGCAACCACGAGGTCGTCAAGTCGCTCAGCCTCGAGCTCGAGCCGGGCGAGCGGCTTGCCCTCGTCGGGCCGAACGGCTCGGGGAAGTCGACGGTGCTCCGCTGCATCGCCGGAACGCTCGCCCCCTCCGCGGGCACGATCGACGTCGGCGGTCATCCGGCGGGGTCGCTCGAAGCGCGTCGGCTCCTCGGGGCGTCCTTCTCGCAGGAGCGTTCGTTCTATCTCCGCCTGACCGGGCGCGCGAACCTTCTCTTCTTCGCGCAGCTCCGCTACGGAAACAAGAAGGGCGCCTTGCGAGAGGTGGAGGAGCTCGAGGAGGAGCTCGAGATCGAGGAGATCGCAAAGGAGAGGGTCGACCGGTGCTCGAGCGGGATGGTGCAGCAGCTCGCAATGGCGCGCGCCTTCCTCGGCAGGCCTTCGCTGATCCTCCTCGACGAGCCGACCCGGTCGCTCGACAAGGACGCACGCAAGCGGCTGTGGACCGCGGTCGATCGCCCCCCGCGAACAGGTGTCGTCATCGCCTCCCATCTGGACGAAGACATTGAACGCTGCGGAATACGCATCGATTTTCCCACCTAGGCGCCACGTCGGCTCCGTCGTCCTCGCGATGGTCCGCCGGGACTTCTTCGTCACGACGTCGTACCGCGTGCCCTTCGTCCTCGACCTCCTGTTCGGCGTCCTCAACCTCGCGATCTACTTCTTCATCTCACGGACGTTTCAGGACTTCCCGTCGGAGTCCCTCCACGGGGCGCCGAGCTACTTCGCCTTCGCGGCCGTGGGAATCGCGATCACGATGGTGATCGACGCGGCCAGCACCGGCCTCGCACGGAAGATTCGCGAGGAGCAGCTGACGGGGACGCTCGAGGCCCTTCTGACGCAGCCGATCACCGTTTCGGAGCTCTCGTTCGGCCTCGCAGGGTTCCCGTTCGTCTTCGCGATGCTCCGCGCGCTCTTCTACCTCCTCGTCGCGGCCGTGCTTCTCGGCGTCGACTTCTCGGAGGCGGACTGGCTCGGCTTCGTCCTCGTACTGATGGCTTCGGGCCTCGCGTTCGCCGGCCTCGGCGTTCTCTCCGGAGCCGTGATGATGGTCGTCAAGCGCGGTGACGTCCTCGTCGGCGTCCTCGTCTTCGGCATGGGCCTTGCGAGCGGTGCTTTTTTCCCGGTCGCGGTCCTTCTGGACTGGATTCAGCCTGTCGGCGAGGTCGTCCCGACGCGGTTCGCCTTCGACGGGCTCCGATCGGCGATCTTCCTCGGGGAAGGCTGGGGTCGGGACGCCGTCACGCTCGTCCTCTTCGGGATCGTCTCGCTTCCGCTCGCGGTCTTCGCATTCGACAGGGCGCTCGCGTACGCACGTCGGACGGGCTCGGTGAGCCAGTACTGAGCGCGCCGGGATCGAGAGAGCGGGCGCGCGCGATCGGCGTCTCGCTGAAGCTCGAGGCGGTGACGGCCGAGGTGTTCGCCGCGCTCCATGCGGCAGGCGTTCCCGCGATCGTCCTCAAGGGTGCTTCGGTCGCGCGCTGGCTCTACGACGACACGCCGAGGTACTCGAGCGACGTCGACCTCCTCGTTGCACCTGCGAGCCTCGAGGCCGCGGAGGCGGTCCTTCGTTCCCTCGCGTTTCAGCCCTCGCATGGCGACGAGCACGCGCGCGATTGGGCGCGCGAGCGGGACGGCATGGTCGTCGACCTCCACGAGACGATCGTCGGCGTCCACGTCGACCCCGAGGTGCTCTGGGCGGAGCTCACGCCCGAGAGCGAGCGGATGGAGCTTGCCGGAGAGGAGATCGCCGTCCTCAATCCGCCCGCGCGCGCGCTCCATCTCGCGCTCCATGCCGCGCAGCACGGAGTCGGCGTGTCAACGGCGCTCGAGGATCTCGAGCGTGCGCTTGCGCGTCTGGCGGCCGAGCGTTGGGGCGAGGCTGCCGGTCTCGCAGAGCGGCTCCGAGCGGCCCCGGCGTTCGCCGCGGGCCTGCGCCTGGTCCCCGCAGGGCGAGCCGTCGCGGACCGCCTCGGTCTTCCGGTCGAGATCTCGCCCGAGATCGCGCTTCGGGCCCGGACGCCGCCGCCCGTCGCTCTCGGCCTCTACGAGCTTGCAACGGCGCAAGGGTTTCGCGGGAAAGCCCGCCTGCTCGCGCGCGAGCTCGCGCCCCCCGCTGCGTTCATGCGCGGTCGGTTCCGGTTCGCTCGCACACGGGCCGGTCTCGCGGCGGCGTACGCGTGGCGACCGCTCTGGCTCGCGTGGCACGCAGCCCCGGCCCTGCGCGCGTGGCAGCGCGCGCGGCGCGAGAGCCGCGCAAGTCGACCTTAGGCCGAATCTCTCGCGCCGTCGGCGCGGAAGGTGACGACGGTCGCATAGTCGACCAGCTCGTCCGGCGTCTCGTACACCGGCTCTCCGTCCACCGTCACCCACGCATGGCCCAGGACACCGTCGGCGCCCTTGCGCACTCCGATCGCGAGCACCGGGTCGGCTCCGCGCTCCGAGAGGAACCGATAGGTGACGAGGCTCCGCTCCAGGCAATTGTCGTCGCGGACCGGGCGCCGCGCGTAAAGCCACCGGGCGAGGGCCGCGACCTCCTGTTCCCGGTTCGCGTAGCGGTGGGAAGCGCGGGGGCGCGCCGCAAGCTTCACGACGGTCGGAAGCGGGAGCACCCGCTTGAGGACCGGCAGCGCGGCCGCCCACGCGAGCATGCGGACAAGGAGCCAGGCGCCGGCCGGGGTGGACGCGATCGCCCGTGCCGACCGCGGCGCGGTCACCGGCTCGCGGCGAGGGCCGCGCCGAGGGCGTCGGCGACGCGCGGCAGGTGGTCGAACCCCGTCGGATACCGGATGCGGTGCACGGGCACACGCGCCACGAGGTCGAGGTAGCGCCTCATCGTCTCGCGCCGCTGCTCGACGCTCCGAAGGTCGAACCAGTAGGCGTGCTCGAAGACCGCCGCAAACGCCTGCGCGGAGGGAACGGGCTCGATCGCGACCGCCGCCGCTTCGTCCCGCGAACGCTCGAGAATGACGACCGCGGCGAGAGAGGCCGGCTCGCCGTCCTCCCGCGCGTGGCCCGGCGGCCGCGCCGCGTCCGGAGGGGGTTCCTCGAAGAACGCGGAGGCGGGAGCTCGAAGCCTCAGCGTAAAGGGAAGAGGCACGACCTCGGCACCGTTCGGGAGCGGGTGGAAGGCGACCGCGTCGTCGGCCCAGACCGGATATCCGCGGCGCTCGCAGGCGTACGCGATCGTCGACTTGCCGCCGTGGGATTCGGCACAGAAGGCGACGACGCCATGGGGCGTCACGACGGCGCTCGCGTGCAGCACCTCGAGGCCGTGGACGTGGAGAGCGATCGGGAGGACGGCGCGGCGATACGCGTCGGTGACGGCCTCCCGAGGCACGCCAGCCTCCGGGATCGCCGTCGCCTCGCCGGGTTCGTCGGCCGCTCCGCCGAAGCGAAAGGTCGCCACTCCCGGAATCCGAAGCCAGTTCTCGCCGTCGACCCTGTCGCCGTAGGCCCAGACGCTCCCGTCGACAGGGCTCAACCAGATGAGCGCCTCGGGCCGGCCGGGGTCGAGCTCGGGGGACGTCGCGCCGTCGGCGAACGTCAGCCGGAAGACCGGCCTGTGCGAAGGCGCTGTCACAGGTGATCGGCGCCGCCGCTAGGACAGACGAGCAGGCGGCCGGTCCCAGTGGGTCCGGCCGCCTGCGTGAGATTCACGCCCTAGTTAGGGGCAGCCTTCGACGTGGCCGGGCGGTTCCTCCGAACCGGTCTCGCAACCCGGCTTCTTGTGCAGCCCCGGCGGCTGCAGGAAGTCGCCCGGGTCCTGGCCGACGTGCGTCTTCCCGTTCCCCGGCATCCGGATCAGCGCGCTGACGTCGCCCTCGTAGCTCAAAACCATCGGCTCCCAAGACTTCTTGACTATCGTCGCCACAGACTCCCCTCCTTCCCTACCCTCGTCGGCGCTGCTGTCCCGGCTGCCGCCTCGGGGAAGCGTAGTACTACAAGTATCCCGCTAACAACGCGTCTTTGCAAGCAGGCTCCGCATGAATTTCGCCCTGTCGAGAGAACGTCGTTGGGCCCGCTTTAGATACGGGGCCGAGCCCACGCCTCGACGCTCAGCAGGTACCACAACCGGAACGCCTCGCCAGGCCTCCTTCCGGCGAGGAACGCGTCAACGAATGCCTGCGTCTCCGCCAGGTCGACGGCTCCGAGCTCGGCGAGCGCGCGAACTCCGCCGAGCCGCTCCCACGCGGCCTTGCCCTCGCTTCGGAGGACGATCGTGAAGAAATCGTCCGCCGTCAGCTTCCGATGCTCGCGGAAGCCGAGCTCGGGGAAGCGCTCCGCGAGTGTGTGGCGCACGAGGCCCTTGGTCCGGTCGCCGCGCATCAGGAATCTCGGGGGCGTGCGCCACAAAAACGCTGCGAGGTCGGCATCCCAGAACGGATGCAGGAGTGGCATGCCGAGCCGCCGTCCGCGTTCGAAGTACTCTTCGAGCTGAAGCGCGATCACCGGCGTATCGAGTTGGCGGCGCATCGCCCCGACGTAGAACCCACGCGGATCAGGCGGATCGAAGCTTCGGCCATGCCGCTCCGCAAGCGCCGCTCTGAGCTCCGGAGCCGGCGCGACGTAGCGGGGGGTCGAGGCTGTCAGCCGCCGTCGCCGGAGGTCCGCGAACGCGTACGGCGCCGCCCGGACGAGGAGGCTCACCGCGGCGTTGCGCAGGATGGGGCGCGCACCGAACTCCCAGACGAGAACCCGCGCGGCCTGGCGCGCCGTGACGTCATACGAGCGCTGTGCGCTCCGCCAGAGGCGGTAGAGGCCTGCGGCGTCACCTCGCCGTAAGAGGTCGGCCGCGTAGACGACGTTCACGCCGAGCCACTCGTCGCCGCCCGCGCCCGTCAGGATCGCCTTGCGCCCCTCGCGACGCCCCTCGAGGCCGAGCGCATGGTACGCGGGGTTCCACAGGCTCAGCATCGGCGCGGAGCTCGCGGCGCTCAGCTCGAGCGCAGACCACAGGAGCCCGCCCGAGCCGACGGCTTCGCTCATCGGCAGAAGCTTCTGCGGGAGGCCGAGCGTCGTGGCGACGTTTCGCTGCGTCTCCTCCTCGTTCGCCGAGGGATGCTCGAAGACGAGCGAGAGGGCGAGCGGCGGCGGCCGGCCGTTCCGCCGGCTCGAGTCCGCGGCGACCGCCGCGACCGAGACGGAATCGAGACCGCCGCTCAGGTAGACGGCCGCCGGACCGCGGGCGAGACAGCGGTCGACGGACTGCTCGAAGAGCTCCTCGAAACGTTCGACCTCGTCCTCGCCGAACCAGTCGATTGCGCCCGGTGCAGGGTCCCAGTAACGGGCGACCTCGAGTCGTTCGCCGGAAGTGGAAAGCACGTGGCCGGGCGGGATGCGCTTGACGAACTCGAAATACGTCTCTTCGAGATCAGGCCACCGATGGCATAGGTGATCCGCGAGGGCGGCGACGTTCGGCCTCCCGCTCACGCCCGGCTGACGGACGAGCAGATCGATCGACGTCCCGAGGAAGAGCGACGACGGCGATTGGGCGAAGAAGAGGGGATAGAGGCCGAGCGGGTCGCGGGCGGCGAGGAGCAGCTCACGGGCGCGGTCCCAGATGACGACGGCGAACGTCCCGCTGAGCCTCGGCAGCAGGTCGAACCCGAGCCGCGCGTACGCAGCGGCGAGGAGCTCGGCTCTGCTCTCCGGCGCCGGCGTGAGCGAAAGCTCCGACACGAGCTCGCGGCCGTTGTAGAGGACGCCTTCGAAGAGGACGGTGCAGGTGGACGCCTCGTGCGCCGCGGTCTCGGTCGTCCCGGTTAGGAGCTCGAGCCGGTCCAGCCGGGCGTCAGTGGTCGTCCGAGCGAAAGCGGCGAGAAAGGATTCGACGTTCAGCTCGGCGCCTCGAGGATCGACGGTGGGCTTCACCCCGCGTCACGGTCGGTCACCAGGTCCTCACGCGCGAGCGCCGAGACCAGTGCCTCGATCTCCGTACGGAGCGTCCGCTCGTCGACGTCGAACTCGCTCAGCATGCGGTCGACGATCGCATGCTTCGGAAGCCCTTCGTTCAGGAGCTCCCAGAAGCGCGCGCCGGTCGCGTTCAGCGCGAAGATCCTGTTCGACTGCAGGTGGACGAGCACGGTCTCCCCGCCGACGTTTTGTGCGACGACGTCGGGATCCGGCCGGACGAATTGGTCGGGCTCGTTCACGCGTACGACGTCGCTCGTCCCTCTGAGCGCGGGAGCACCTCGTCGAGGGTTTCCGGAGGCTCGAGGCGCGTCTCGTCCAGGTTCGTCCGGAGCCAGAGCTCGAGCGAGGCGACGGTGAAGAGCTTGAGCTCGCGGTCGGCCGCGTAGGGCGGATCGCCGGCGACGAGCGCGCGCAGCGCATCCGGATCGAAGAGGCCGCGTCCGCGACAGGAATCGGAGAGGACGAGGCGCTCGAGCGACCGGTTTGGGTCCTCGGCGAGGAAGCGACCGATCGGGACGGGAAACCCTCGCTTCGGCCTCGTCAGGATCTCGTGCGGGACGAGGTCGCGCACGGCCTCCTGAAGGACGGCCTTCGGCGCGCGGAGCCCTGCCCGCGCGGACGCGGGCACGTTCGCGACGCGTTCGATCAGGGTCTTGTCGAGGAGGGGCATGCGGCCTTCGACGGACGCTCCCATGAGGACCTTGTCGGAGCGCAGCAGCATGTTGTCGCGGAGATACGTGAGGAGGTCGCCGACCAGCATCCGCCGACCCTCGTCGAGGTCGGAGTAGGGCGCCAAGAGGTCGTTGAGCGGTGCGGTGAAATGCGTCGCATCGCGCCGAAGCGCAGGCTTGAGGAGGCCGTCCAGCTCGGCCGGCGAGAACGACCGAAACCAGGAGGCCCAGCGAAGGAGCGGGTCCCCGATCGAGACGGTCTCGATTGCGCGCTCGAGCCGCCGGTGTGACGGGCGCACCGCGAGGAGCCGCCCCGCCGCCCGAAAGGCGAAGGCGGCCACGGGACCGCCCGCACGCAGGACCCGCTCGGCGCGGTACTTCGGATAGCCCCCGAAGACCTCGTCGCCGCCGTCTCCCGTGAGGACGACCTTGACGTGCCGGCCGGCAAGCTCGGAGAGCAGAAGGAGCGGGATCTCGGACGGCTCCGCGATCGGCTCGTCCCGGTACCAGGCGAGCCTCGGGAGCGCGTCGACGAAATCCGACCCATCGACGACGACGTCCCGGTGGTCAGAGCCGTGGCGGCTCGCCGCGAGCCGCGCCCACGGCCGCTCGTCATAGAGCGCGTCGTCGTACCCGATGGTGAAGGTCGCCACGTCGTCCGCGCCCACCTCCCGCATCAGCCCGAGCACGGCGGCCGAGTCGACGCCGCCGCTAAGCAGCACGCCGAGCGGAACATCGCTCATCAGGCGCTTTCGGACCGCCTCGCGAAGGAGCCCGCGGAGCTCGTCCGGGTCGAGGGGCTCGGGGTCGGAGGGCGCCAGGCGCCAGTACGCGCGTTGCGTCACGGTTTCGCGGTCGTACACGAGGAAGTGGCCGGGCTCGAGCCGGTGGACGCCTCGGAAGAGCGTTCGCGGCGCCCCGACGTAGCGCTGGAAGAGAAACTCGGGTACACGTTCCTCGTCGAGCTCGGGACGGAGACCGGCGACGAGGAGGACGGAGCGGGCGTCGGACCCGAACGCGAGGCCGTCGGCCGTCGGCGCGACGTAGAGCGGCTTCTTGCCAACGCGGTCGCGAGCGAGCAGAAGGCGTTCGGCGCGTGCGTCCCACACCGCGAACGCGAACATCCCGTCGAGCCGGCGCGGGAGATCGTCGCCCCATTCCTCATATCCGTGCACGAGGACTTCCGTGTCGGCGCGCGTTCGGAACCGGTGCCCGGCCCGCTCGAGCTCGCGCCGGAGGCTCTCGTGGTTCCAAATCTCGCCGTTGTAGACCGTGACGACGGTCTCGTCCTCGTTCGCGAGCGGCTGCATGCCTCGCTCGAGGTCGATGATGCTGAGCCGCGTATGACCGAACGCGGCCGCCTCGTCTCGGAAGCGTCCGACCCCGTCCGGGCCACGGTGTGCAAGCGCACGAACGGCGTCGTCGATCCGGGCCGACGTCGCAGCGGAGGTGCCGTGCGCCGCCACGATGCCCGCGAGGCCGCACATCAGGAACCCATTGGTAGCGTAGAACGATAGACCCTGTTGGCGCAGCCATCCGCATCTCGGGTAGAGCAAGTCCGCGCCTGCGCGCCCGGCTGGACGTGATGCGCCAGCGGCGCGAGGGAGACTTTTCGCTCCGCATCGTCGAAGAGCTGGTCCGGCGGGGCGACACGGTCCTCGACGTGGGTGCGAGGTGGGGCACCTATGCCTGGCTCCTCGGACGCGTCGTCGGGCCGGAGGGACATGTGCACGTCTTCGAGCCGAATCCCGCTCACGTGGAGACGTTGCGCCGAATCGGAGCCAACGGCCGAAGAATGACGGTGCACACGGTCGGATTGTCCGACGCGAGTGGGGAAGCCGTCCTTCACATCCCACTCGTCGGGGGCGAGGTGATGGACGGCCTCGCAAGCGTTTCGCCCCCTCCGGGCGGTCCCGACGAGTTTCGAGCCGTGGCAGTTCGACTCGAGCCGCTCGACTCCATGGAAGTCGGCCCGATGTCGTTCGTGAAATGCGACGTCGAGGGCCACGAGCTTGCCGTCTTCCGCGGAGGCGAGCGGACGCTTCGAAAGTGGCGCCCCTCGATCCTCGTCGAGATCGAGCAGAGGCACCACGGGGCAAACGTCGAGGCGACGTTTGCGCAGCTTGCCGGGTTCGGCTACGTCGGCTACTCCGTGACTGCCGCGGGCCTCCGACCGGTCGAGGAGTTCGACGTCGAACGCGATCAGCTTGCATTTCTGCCGAGGTCCGGCGAGCGCGTGGTTGGCTGGGCGATGCCGAGGGGCTACGTGCACGATTTTCTGTTCGTGGATCCGCAGGCCGACGTCGAGCGCCTGGTCGCGCCGTCGTGAGCGCGCCGCGGGGTTACGCTTCGACCTCGGAGGTGTTGCCCGTCCAGCGCTCGACGAGACGAAGACGGCGAGGCTCCGCGATCTCGACGGCGGCCGCCTCGCCCTCGCGGAGGACCCTGAACTTCGGCATGCGGACGTCGGGCCCGCCCAGCGACACCACGGTCACGAAGACGATATCGGTTCCCTCCGCCGTCCAGGTGAAGCGCGGCGCGCGCTGCTGCGATGTGTAACGCTGCGAAAAACGCCCGTTCGACCGGTCCCACCGTGCTTCCGGTTCCGCGGCGACGGCGAGCGCGGCGGCACCTCCGGCGAGGCGGCCGGGAAGGTCCCCCGGCCAGAGTTGCCAGACGAGTGTCGCCCGAGCAACTCGACGACTCTCGACGCGATCCGCGACGACGATCAGAAGAGGCTTCACGTAGGTGACGCTCCGCGTGTGGACGGCGTCGGCGCGGAGGGCACGGTAGCCCTCGTGTGAGGCGCGGACGTAATCGAGCGCCGGGGTGAGCGTGCTCGCATGGATCACGGTGCGGAAGCGCCGGCCCCACATGTGCGGGCCGAGGGGTTCCGCCTGGCTCTCACCGTTGACGACGACGGTGTTATGCGCGACGGTCTCCCGAAACTCGTCGCGGCCTTCCGCGGGAGCGTACGAGCCGGTGCCGCTGTCACGAAGGAGTGGCCGTGTGCCGAGATCGAGAAGAAGGGAGAGCGCGTCGGCGTGGCCGTGGGCCGCGAGGGTCCCGAAACCGAGATCGCCGACGTCCAGGACGAGGCGTACGGGCTCGCCGCGGGCGCGCGAACGGAGGATCGCATAGCCGCTTTCGGGTAGGACGTCGGACGCCTCGGTGCGAAGCCGTGGCCGCGGGACCAGCGTGAGGTCTCCTTGCAGGAGGGCGTCCACTCGACCCGCAATCGCGTCGGCTCGCCGCGGTGCGAAATACTCGACCCGGAGGAGCCGGTCCTCTGCGTCGTCACCTACCGCCGGCGGCTCGCCGTCATCTCCTCCCGTCACCGCAAGCCATGCGAGCATCGCGGTCAGGCGCTCCTCGATCCGCCCGAGCGGCCGCGGGGCTGCGCGCGCGAGCACTCCGGCGACCCAGAGGATCTCGAGGACATAGAGGAAGTAACCGGCCGCCTGCTCGCGGCTACCGCCGTCGCCGTGCGTCTGGCGGACGACCTCGTCCTCGAGCTCGCCCCAGAGCGCGTCCCACCGATCCTCGCCTACGCCGACAAGCGAGGCCGCGAGGAGGCCCGTCAGCTCGGCGAGGCGATGGTTGTTCGCCGAGGAGTAGCGCGACGGCCGCGCGGCGACGAAGCGCGCCTGCTCGGCGTACGACCGCGAGACACGCTCGAGCTCGCCGGCCGTGAACGCGTCCATGACGAGCGGGACCGTCCACGCCCACCCAACGAGGCGGTGAGCCGCCTCGTACGCGGAGGTCCAACCGGGACCGTCACCCTCGGGATTGCGCGCGATCCAGTCGAGCACCTGGTCCTTACAGGCGGCCGCCCAATCCTGACGGCCGGATACCCAGGCTCCGGCCGCAAGAGCGAAGAGATGCTGCTGGCGATGCAACTCCCAGACCGCCTTCGGATCCCGCTCCCACCGCCGCCACGATCCAGGCCACCGAGTGCCGTCGAACGGGTCGGCCCGCCAATCGGGCGCGCCGGAGAGCGCGACGCGCTTCCCCCAGAGGTCGAGCTCGCCCGCGGCGACTCGTTCGGCGTCTGGCAGGAACGCCTCGGCGCGCGTGCGGACGAGCCGCTCGAGGACGCTGCGCCAGGCGTCATCGTCCCACCGCGGCATCCCCGTGTACGCGGCGGACTCGCGCCGCTCGACGAGCCGTCCCCGCACGCCCGCGCGCCAGAGCACTTCCTCGGTCGTCATCGCGCGGAGGCGCTTCACGTACCAGCGCAGCGACGTGGTCACGAAGCCGCCGGCGCGGCCTCGCTCGGAACCGCCCGCCGTCCGCGGAGACGTGCGACGACCCCGCGCGCGAGCCCGCGGGTGAGCTCACGCATCCCGACGGAATTGCGCACGATCGCGATCGTGCCGCGCTGATA
>JALZEM010000004.1 GCA_030862005.1 Actinomycetota bacterium
GTACGGAAGGAGCCAGGTGATCGGACGGAGCATGTCGATCACGTGGACCATGAGCGGAAGCGCGGCCAGGTCGGCGGCCTCTCGCGCCAGCCGAAGCGCCGGTTCGGGATCGGGTCCGACCATCTGATAGCCGAGCCGGACCTTGATCCCGACGGCGACGTCCGCATGCTCCCGTACGCACACGGCCGCGTCGGCGGGCGAGCCCCAACGAACATCCTCGAGCTCGCCGGCGCGGTCCGAGATCATCCCGAGGACGCTGACGTGCACGTAGGCGAGAACGCGCGTTCGTGCCCCCTCGATCACGTAGCGTCGAAGTCCTGGGAACGTCTGCGCTCCGGCCGAGCCGGCGTCGACGGCCGTCGTGACGCCGTGCGCGAGGCAGCGCTCGTCGGGGTCGATCCCGTAGTGCGAGACGCCCCGGTAGACGTGCGTGTGCAGGTCGACGAGGCCCGGGACGACGAGGAGGCCGCTCGCGTCAAGGGCCCGAAGCGCGGACGGTGAGGCGTCGTCGTCGGTTACCGACTCGATCAGGCCGTCCCGGATCGTGACCGTTCCGGGGGCGTCGACGCCGGAGACCGGATCGATGACGCGTCCGCCGACGATCGCCAGGTCGGCCGAGTCAGCGGGCAACGAACCGCTCTTTCCGGACGCGCACCGCCGCTGCGGCCCTGACGCGGCCCATGGGACTAGTGTAATCCGCCCATGGAGCGGGTCGTGCTCGCCGGCGGGATCGTGGTCACCCCCGACGGGACACGCGTCGCCGATGTGCTCCTGGACGGCGAGCAGATCGAGGGGCTCGAGACTCCAGCGGAGCGCCACGCGGGAAGGAAGGTCATCGACGCCGAAGGGTCGATCGTCCTCCCCGGCACGATCGACGCTCACGTTCACGTGGGCCTTCCCTACGTCCGCGCCGACGGGCGCGTCGTTCAGTCGAGCGACGGCTTCGCGACGGCATCGGTCGCGGCCGCCCTCGGCGGCACGACGACGATCGTCGACTTCGCCATGCAGCAGGCAGGACAAGACCTGGTTGCGCCGCTGGAGGAGCGCCTTGTCTCGGTCACGGACAGCACAGTCGACGTCGCGCTCCACGGCTGGATCGTCGACCCAAACCACCGAGCTCTCGCCGATATCCCGCGCCTGGTGGAGCGCGGCATCCCCTCGTTCAAGGCCTTCATGGCCTACAGCCAGCGGATGGAACCGATGAGCGAAGCGGAGCTCTACGCGGTTACGGAAGCGGTCGGTGCGGCCGATGGGATTCTCGCGCTCCACGCCGAGAGCGCCGCCCTGAACGCGCGGGCAATCGAGGAGGCGCTGAGGGAAGGCCGCACCGGCTTCGAGCACTTTCCGGCGACGCGTCCCGCCGCCGGCGAGGAGGAGGCCGTAGCGCGCGCGATCGAGCTCGGGCGGGCCGCCGGAACGCGGCTCTATTTCGTCCACCTTTCCACTGCGAGCGCCCTGAGCCGCCTGGCGGCCGCCCGCGCGGCCGGCCAAGCGGCCTCTGGTGAGACATGTCCCCACTTCCTTCTCTTCGACGAGAGCTGCTACCGGGGCGAGCGCGCCGGCGACTTCGTCATGGCTCCCCCGCTCCGTACACCCGCCGACCGTGAGGCACTCCGGCGCGCGCTTACGAATGGGACACTCGACATCGTCGCGACAGACCACAGCGCCTGGCCGCGGAGGGTGAAGAACTACGGCGAGGGCTGGCCGGGCTCGATCCACGGCGTTGCGGGGCTCGGCCTCCTTCTCCCGCTGCTTGCGGCGTCGGTGGGCGAATGGACGGGCCTCGGCTGGGAAACGGTCGCGCGCCTCACGGGCGAGGCGCCCGCCCGTATCTTCGGGCTGGAGGGCCGTAAAGGCGTGATCCGGCCGGGGGCCGACGCCGATCTCGTCGTCCTCGATCCGGCCGACCGGCGTCACGTGCCGAGCGTCCCGCCGGGGTGGTCGGTCGACAACTGCATCTATGCCGGCCTTCCGGCGCTCTATCCCCGCCTCGTCCTTCGGCGCGGCGTCGCGCTCGTCGAACAGGGGCGTTACGTCGGGGCGAGCGGAACGGGCGTTTTTGTCCCCGGGGAAGTCACGTAGCGGCCGGGACCGCCGTCGCCGGTGAGCTCGCCGTCCGCGACGATCAGCTCTCCGCGCCGGAGGACGTGCCGGACGCGACCGTGAACGCTCATGCCGGCGTACGGCGTGTCTCCGAGGCCGTCGTGGAAGCTATCCGACTCAACAGTCCATTCCACGTTCGGGTCCCAGACGACGAGGTCGGCGTCGGCGCCCGGGGCGATCGTGCCCTTTTGCGGGTAGAGCCCGAAGACGCGTGCCGGATCTCGCGAGAGGAGCGAGACGAGGCGGTCGAGGGGCACACCGCGCTTCCGCCCGAGCGAGAGGACGAGCGGCAGTCGCGCCTCGACGCCCCCAAAGCCGTAGCGGAGGCCGGTGAAGTCGTCGCGCTCCGGCGGCTGAAACGGCTGCTGCGCATGGTCCGAGCCGATCGTGTCGAGCGAGCCGTCTCGAACGGCCGCCCAGAGTGCCTCGACGTGGCTGCGGGAGCGAAGGGGCGGAACGCCGAGGAATCGTTCGGCGTCGTCGCGCTCGTGCGCCGCCGCGTCCAGGGCGAGGTGGTGCGTGCACGCTTCCGCCACGACGCGGACGCCGCGACTGCGAGCTTCGCGCACACGCTCGAGCCCGCCGGAGGTCGAGACGTGGACGACGTACACGCGCGCCTGCGCCAGCTCGGCGATCGCGACGACGCGCCCGATCGCTTCGACCTCGGTTTCCGGCGGGCGCGACGCGGCGAAATATCGCGCCTCGGTGTGCCCCGCGCGGAGGAGCTCGTCGACCAGCGCCGCGATCATGCCTCCGTTCTCACAATGGACGAGGACGGGGAGTCCGAGACGTGAGGCGGCGCGCATCGTCTCGTACACCGTGCGGTCGGACGCCTGCAGGCCGAGCTCGGGGTAGGCGGTGAAGAGCTTTACCCCTGTTACGCCGAGCCCCGCCACCTCCTGGACGTCATCCGGCGTGAGCCGATCGGGCGCCGCGACGTACGCATGGAGGGCGACGTCCACCACGGCACGCGGAACCAGCTCGTCCCGGGCGCGAACGACAGCGTCGGCCGGCGATTCGCCGTCGCGCGGAAGCGTAAAGGAGATGGCCGTCGTCGTCCCGCCCAGCGCGGCAGAGCGCGTTGCCGACTCGATGTCGGCGAGCAGATGCGTGTGCGGATCGATCCCGCCTGGCAGCACGTAGCAGCCGTGGGCTTCGACGGC
This sequence comes from Actinomycetota bacterium, assembly GCA_030862005.1. Classification (GTDB taxonomy): domain Bacteria; phylum Actinomycetota; class Thermoleophilia; order Gaiellales; family Gaiellaceae; genus JACCYG01. The sequence continues at coordinate 3,267 of JALZEM010000004.1, forward strand.
GCGCCGACGCGGTGATCCGGGCGGACGCAGCGCCTCGATCCGGCCGCCCTTCACCTCGATGTCGGCCCCGCGTACACCCTCGGGCGTCACGACGAGCCCGCCGATCACCTGGGTGCCCACGCGCGCCGGCCTAGACGGCCGGGGGCCGCGCCTCGCCGAAATGCGGCAACCTGTCGTCCGGTATGGGGTGCGAACACGACCCGGAGGGCACGTACGGGCGAGTATCGCGGTCTGGCTCCGTTTGTCGCCGGAGGGCGGCCATCGCGGCGACTCTAGCGCGACGGAGGCGCCGGGACCGCGTGTTCGGCCAACGAGTTACGGGTGGGCTCGACCCGCGGAAGCGACGCGATGCCGACGGCGCCCAACGCGTCTCTCAACTCCCGGTCATAGAAGCCGTCGCTCATTACGACGACCGCGTAGCCGTTCCGGTGGAACTCGGCCGCGTGCTCGGCGACCTGCTCGAGCCACAGCTGCGCGGTCTCCGTCTCGAGCTCGGCGGGCGGAAGCTGGATCGCACCCCACCCTTCGGACTCGAGCACGTCAAGCGCCTCGGGGAGGAGCGAATCGGCGACGATGGCCACCTGCCAGCCGCGCGCATCGACCGCCATCAGCGGAGCAACGCCTCGATCCGCCGCTGCTCCTCCTCGGGGTCGTAGTCCGGGAACCAATGCCGGATCCCCGTCGCGCGGGGCTCAGGCAAACCTCGCTCGGCCAACTCGGCCCTCAACTCCTCGACGTAGACGCCGTTCCTCCGCGCAAGCGAGTAGTCGTCCCCGGCGTCCGGTCGCCCGCTCCAGTGCGGCGCCGACGAGCTGAAGTCGACGCCGAGCGACGGGCTCGAATCCACTCCGATCAGAACGACGTCGTCGCCTGCGCGCAGATGCGGTTCCATTACCGCGACGACGAGCTTCACGAGGCGGCGGCAATGACGCCGGTAGAGCGTCGTGTCGAGTTGCTCGCGCACGGCCCAGAAGCGGCGCGCACCGCCGTAGGCGAGCTCGGGGCACGGCATCTGGCGAAGCTCGTAACCGTGCCCGCGCAGGAGCTCGATCACAGGCTTCCACATCGCGGGTGTCTTCGCTCCCTCGTCGACCTTCGCATTCTGGTTCAGCAAGCAGTGCGCGAGAAACGCGACGCGGCGCTTTCCCGGACGCGGCGGAGACACCGCATCAGCGTAGCGCCGGGGCTTAAGATCGGGCCGTGCTTGCCGCGGTCCTCCATGCGACGAACGAGCCGCTCCGGATCGAGGAGGTGGAGCTCGCCCCGCCCGGCCCCGGCGAGATCGGCGTGCGGATCCACGCAACGGGGGTGTGCCACAGCGACTGGAACGCGATCGTCGGCGACTCGACCGTGCCGCTCCCGACCGTGTTGGGACACGAAGGCGCCGGCGTCGTCGAAGACGTGGGCGACGGCGTCACCGGGATCGCGCCCGGCGACCACGTCGTTCTCTCGTGGATGCCTTCATGCGGCCGCTGCTTCTACTGCCGCCGCGGCCGCCCGAACCTTTGCGAGGCGGCGCTGCCCGGCTTCTTCGGCGGAACGCTGTTCAACGGCGCGATCCGGCTCTCGCAGAACGGCCGCCCCGTCTACCACTACTCCTTCCTGTCGACGTTCGCCGAACGAGCCGTCGTCCCGGAGGCGAGCTGCATCCCGATTCGCCGCGACGTGCCGCTCGACGTTGCGGCGATCGTCGGCTGCGCGGTCATGACCGGCGTCGGCGCGGCGATCAATCGTGCGCATGTCGAGGCCGGAAGCGTCGCCGTCGTCCTCGGAGCCGGCGGCGTCGGGCTGAGCGTCGTGCTCGGCTGCCGGCTCGCCGGCGCTCGTGCGATCGTCGCGGTCGATCCGATCCCGTCGAAGCGCGAGCTCGCGCTCGAGCTCGGCGCGACGCATGCGGTCGATCCGCTGACGGAGGACGCCGTCGAAGTTGCGGGCGAGCTGACCGATGGCCGCGGTGCCGATTACGCCTTCGTGGCAGCCGGTGTGCCCGCCCTCTTCCTGCAGGCATACACGGCGACGCGGCGGGCGGGAACGGTCGTCTGCATCGGCCTCCCGCGCGAAGGGACGGAGGTCTCGTTCCCGGCCACGGCGCTCGTCCGCGAGGAGAAGGTGGTGACCGGCAGCCTCTACGGCACCTGCCGCGATCGCGAGGACATGCCCCGCCTTCTCGACCTCTACATGAGCGGACGGCTCGAGCTCGACCGTCTGATCACGCGGACGTACCCCTTCGAGCAGATCAACGAGGCCTTCGCCGACATGAACGCGGGCGTCGTCGCCCGCGGCGTGCTCGACCTGCGCGACGGGGAACGATGACCTTCGCCGACCCGAGCCTGATCGGCGAGGCGTTCGTCGGCGAGGGCGCGAACGCGGCGCACGTCAACGTCGTCCTCGGCAGGAAGGGCGGCCCGGTGGAGACGGCGTGGGCTACCGCGCTCGCAACGCCGCGCCAGGGCTACATCCCGTTCGTCGTGATCCTGCGCCCGAACCTCCCTGTGAAGCCCCTTACGCTGTTCGTGAACAAGGCCGACCTGCGCGGAGAGCGGCACGAGACGTTGACCTGGGGAGCGGCGCAGGCCGGCGTGGCGCGCGGGGTCGCGCAGGCCGTCGCCGAGAGCGTCATCCCCGCCGACGAGGTCGATGCGCTCTTGCTCATCGCGGCGGCCTGGGTGAGCTGGGAGGCCGACGACGACGAAGTCGTCTACGGAAACAACGCCGAGGCGACGTTGGGGGCGCTTCGCGCCGCAGCCGAGCGCCGGCCGCGCACCGAAGACGTGCTCGGCGCGCGCGACGCGCCGGGCAACCCGTTCTTCACCCCGCGGTGAAGATCGCGCGCATCCGCACGCTGCGGCTCGCAACCTCGCTCGATCCTCCGTTCTACGCCGCGTGGGACCCGGTTCCGCGGACGGCGTTCGAGGCGACGCTCGTCTTCGTCGAGACCGACGAAGGCATAACCGGCGTCGGCTCCGGCGACGTCATGGACGGGTTTGACCGCTACGAGCACCTTTTCGTCGGTGAGGACGCCCTTGCAATCGACCGGCACGTCCGCGTCCTCGAGACGATCACGTTCCACGCGGGACGCTACTGGCCCGTCGAAGCGGCGCTCTGGGATCTCGCCGGGAAGGCCGAGGGTCGCGCGACGGCCGAGGTCCTCGACGGGCCGGCGGACGGCCGTCTGCCCGCGTACGCATCGTGCGGCGAGCTCAAAGGCCCCGAGCAGCGCGCTGAATCGGCGCTCGCGCTCCGCGAGGAGGGGTTCCGCGCGCTCAAGCTCAGGATCGAACGCGGGCGCATCGAGGAAGGTGTCGCGGCCGTCGCCGCCGTGCGGGATGCCGTCGGCGACTCGATGGAAATCGCCGTCGACCTGAACCAGGGCTGGCGGATGCCGGGCGACCTCTCCGCGCCGCTCGATCGCGACGCGGTGCGCCGCCTCGCGTCCGAGCTCGCGGAGCTCGGGATCATGTGGCTCGAAGAGCCCCTGCCCGGCGAGGACGTGCACGGCCTCGCCGCCCTCCGCCGCGAGAGCGGCCTGCGGATCGCGGGCGGCGAGATGGCGCGGACGGTTCACGAGCTCGACGCGTATCTCGCGGCAGACGCGCTCGACGTGTACCAGCCGGACGCCGTCCTCGCGGTCGGGATCACGCGCGGCCTCGAGATCGCGCGCCGCGCGCACGCAGAAGGCCGTTGGTTCACGCCGCACACGTGGACGAACGGGATCGGCCTCCTCGCAAACCTGCACATGTCGGCCGCGGCCGAGGCAGGTCCGTACGTCGAGTTCCCCTACGATCCGCCCGGGTGGACCGAGGAGCGGCGCGACTTCATGCTCGCCGAGCCGACTCGCGTCGACCCGGACGGCTGCGTCGCCGTGCCGGCGGGGCCCGGCCTCGGCATCGAGCTCGACGACGACGCCCTGCGCCGCTACGTGGTCACGTAGCCGGTGCCGAGCTTCGACCTCCACCAGCACCTCTGGCCCGAGGCGTTCATCTCGGCCCTGTCGCGTCGATCGGCGCGCCCGCGCCTCCGCGGCCGCATGCTCGAGCTCGACGAGGGCACCTTCGAGACCGAGCTCGACGAGCATCGCCCGGAGCGGCGCCTCGCGCTCCTCGACCGCGACGGCATCGAGGTGGCCGTAGTCTCGCTCCAGCCGACGCTCGGAGCGGACGACATCTCCGAGCTCGTCGACGCCTACCACGGCGGGATCCGCGAGGTCGTAGCGGCCGGCGGCGGACGCCTCCGCGCCCTCGCCGTCGGCGAGTGTCTCGACGGGTTTGCGGGAGCGTCCGTTTCCGCGCGCGCCGTCATCCAGGAGCTGGATGGAATGGCGCCACTGCTCCGCGGCCTCGAGGACCGGCGGCAGTTCCTCTTCGTACACCCAGGGACGACCTCCCCGCCGGGCGACCTCCCGGCGTGGTGGCCGAGCGTCGTCGACTACACCGCCGAGATGCAAGCCGCCTACGTCGCGTGGCTCGCGCGCGGCGCGGAGGCCTATCCGCGGCTTCGCGTCGTCTTCGCCATCCTTGCGGGCGGGGGTCCGATCCAGCTCGAGCGCCTGCGCTCCCGCGGCGTCGACGTCCGCACGATGCTCCACGCGAACGTCTTCCTCGACACCGCTTCCTACGGGCGGCGCGCGCTCGAGCTCTGTCTTTCGACGTACGGCGTCGGGCGGCTCGTGTACGGAAGCGATCTGCCCGTCATCGACTCGCGCCCCACCTTGCACGCGGTACACGAATTCGGCGATGCTGTGACCGACGCGATATGCACCGAGAATCCGACACGGTTGCTGGAGTGAACGCGGTCGCGGCGTGGCTCGCGGAGCGCGTCCCCGCCGAGCGGGATCTCGACCGCGACGAGCTCATCGAGGTCGCCGTGGCGCTCGGGCGAGAGCGGAGCTTGTGGGAGAGCTTCGTCTTCCACAACCCGGACGTGCGCCACTACGTCGAGCTCTACCGCGACGTCCACCTCGACATCTGGCTCATCTGCTGGACGAACCAGCAGGACACGGGCTACCACGATCACGATCTCTCGTCGGGCGCCGTCTACGTCTGCGACGGCGTTCTCGTCGAGGACCGGCTCCAGGCCGAGGAAGGCCTCATCAAGGGGGTCATGATCGAGCGACCGCCCGACTCGGTGTTCGATTTCGACGCCGCGCGCATTCACCGGATGCACCACGTGTCAGGCGGGCCCGCGACGTCGATCCACTGCTATTCGCCCGCGCTCTGGCGCATGGGGCACTACGACTTCGACGACGAAGGGAACCTCTGCCGCACCTCGATCACATACGCCGACGAGATGTGGACGGGGCGCGTCGCCGAGGCGCACGGGTTCCAGCCATAGCGGCGCCGACGCCGCTCGAGCCGGCGCCCGAGGGGATCACGGACCGGCGGGAGGTGTTCCTCAAGCGCGAGGACGTCCACGAGTTGGGCGCGTTCAAGTGGCGCGGCGCGCTTCCGACGCTCGAGGAATACCGCGCGAACGGGGCCTCCGCCGTCGTCACGGCCTCAACGGGAAACCACGCGGCGGCGACGGCCTGGGCGGCACGACGACTCGGGCTACGCGCGCTCGTCTACGTGCCCGCGAGCGCGAGCCCGGTCAAGCTCGCGCTGATCGAGCGCTTCCGACCGGATCTCCGGCTCGTGGACGGAGATTTCGACGAGACGAAAGAGACGGCCCGGCGTGCCGCCGAGGACGAGGGGCTCCCCTTCTTCGAGGACGGCGTCGAGCGGGCGCAATACGACGGGTACCGCGCGATCGGAGCCGAGATCCTCGCGCAGATGGACGAGCAGCCCGCGGCGATCGTCGTCCCCGTCGGGAATGGAGCGCTCCTCGGCGGGATCGCGCTCGAGATCTGCAGCCGCTCGCCGGAAACGCGCCGGATCGGCGTCGTCCCGAGGGACGCTCCCGCGATGGCCGAGAGCTGGGAGGCCGGTCATCCGATCGAGTCCGAGCGCGCGGCCACCTTCGCGGACGGGCTCGCCGTCCGCATCCCGATCCCGTTCGCCCTCGACGTGCTCGGCGAGGTGGTGAGCCGGATGGTGCTCGTGTCCGAGAGGGCAATGGCCGAAGGAATCGCACGTTTCGCGCAGGTCGGCATTCGCGTGGAGGCGGCCGCCGCTGCCGCGCTCGCGGCGCTTACGCAGCTCGACGATGTGCCCGGGGCCGTCGTCCTCGTCCTCACCGGGCGGAACATCGACGAGGAGACGTTCAGGCGCGCCGTCGAGCGGCCGGAAACCTTCCCGGACTGAGCGGGCCGAGGCGCTCGCCGCGCCCGTCGAGGATCGCTGCAGCGACAAGCTCACCGCACGCGAACGCGAGAACGTTCCCGTGGCCGGAATACCCGAGCGAGAGCCAGACGCTCTTCCGGCCGGGAAGCGAGCCGACGAGCGGAAGCAGGTCGGGCGTGAACGCCATGAGGCCCGCCCATCGGTGCGTGATGTCGGGAACGCCGCCGAAGACCTCTCGAAGCATCTGCTCGACTGCGACCTGGATCGGCGCGGTGGTCGTCTCCTCCGTCGTGTCCTCGGAGCCGCGGCCGATGTCGCGGCGTCCCCCCGCGACGACGCGAAGATCGGGAAGCTGCTGGAAGTAGTCATAGCCCCAACGCGCAGAGACCGGGCAGTCGAAGTGGCGCTCTCGCAGCGGCGCCGTCGCGACGACCTGGCCGCGCGCCGGAACGACGAGCGCGTCGACCTCGGGGATAAGCCCCTCGGTATACCCGTCCGTCGCGACGACGACGGCGTTCGCGTCGACATGGCCGAGCGGCGTCAGGACTCGCGTGCCGTCTATCCCCGTCGCCCTCGTCTCCTCGGCGATGAGCGCGCCTGCCTCCTCCGTCAACGCAGCGAGACGACGTACCCACCGCCCCTGCTCGAGCGCTCCGTCGCGCGGATTGAACATCCCGCCGAGCACGTGCGGCCGGATGAGCGGCGGCAGCTCATCCCGTTCGACCCACTCGACCGCGAAGCCGTCGGCGCAAAGGGCGTCGTGCTCGGCCCGCACCGCCGCGAGCTCGTCGTCGCTCGTCGCGACACGGAGGCTTCCCACGGGCCGAAAGGCATCGCCGGCGAGCGACGCGAGGCGAGGGAGGGCGTCCTCCGTCAGCCGCATCAGCTCGGGCAGGCGCACTCGATCGTACCGCGCGGCCATACCCCGTACCGCGAAACCGCCGTTCCGTCCGCTCGCGCCGCTCCCGACGCGGCGCGCCTCGAGCACGCGGACGCGTGCCCCCGCGTGCGCGAGCGCGCGGGCGCAGGAGAGACCGGTGATCCCGCCCCCGATGATCGCCACGTCGACGCCCTCGTCACCCGCGAGGCCGCGGTAGCGCTTCGCCGGCTCGTCGAGCCAGTACGGGAGGTTGTTCGCCGCGCTCGCCATTGCTTCGATTCTCGCCTACCGTCCGGCGGCCGCCCGATACACGCCGTCAGCGTGGGTCGCGAGGCCCGCCAGCTCGAGCTCGACGAGCGCCGCGGAAACGTCTGCGCTCGCGCGCCCCGAGCGCGCGACCAGGTCGTCGGCCCCCTGCGCGCCCTCGCGAAGCAGCTCGAGGAGCGACGCGGCTTCGGGCGAGACGGGACACGTCGGTACGTGCACACCGTCTTCGAGGCCGAGCGCGAAGAGAACGTCGCCGACCGACAGAAGCGGCGCCGCGCCCTG
>JALZEM010000258.1 GCA_030862005.1 Actinomycetota bacterium
CGCATGGGCTCCGGGAAGGGATCACCCGAGCACTGGGTTGCAGTCGTCAAGCCGGGCCGGGTCATGTTCGAGCTCGCGGGCGTCTCGGAGGAGCTTGCGCGAGAGGCCATGCGTCTTGCAGGGATGAAGCTGCCGGTGAAGACGAAGTTCGTGAAGCGGGAGGCTGAGCTATTTGAGGGCTAGGGAGTTGAGGGAATTGAGCGACGAAGAGCTGACCAAGCGCCTCGCCGAGACGCGCGAGGAGCTGTTCAACCTGCGCTTTCAGGCGGCGACGGGAGCGCTCGACAACACAGCGCGCCTCGGCCTCACGAAGCGTGATATCGCGCGCATCCTGAGCATCCAGGCGGAGCGCGCGGGCAGGCTCGAAAGGCGCTGATGGGACGACCACGCAAAAAGGCCGACGAAGCGACCCCTCAGGCCGACGAGACGATCGAGACGACGGTCGAGGAGCCCGCGCTCGCCGATGAGGTTGCCGCGGAGGAACCCGTGGTCCTCGAGGACGAGGCGGCGACGGCGATCAGCGAGCCGCCGACTGAGGAGGCCGCCGCCGACGCCGACCTCGGGGCGCCCGAGACGACCGTTGTCGAAGAACCGGTCGCCGCGGAGGCGCCCGCGTCCGAGCCAACGCCGGAGACTCCGTCGAAGCCGAGGAAGCCGAAGGCCAAGAAGACCGAGAGGAAGCCGAGGTCGAAAGGCGCGCCGGCGGCTCCGCGCGAGCGGAAGCCGATCGTTCGCCGTCCGAAGCCCGAGCACGCGCGGGGTCGGCGCAAGGAGCGGCGCGGCGTCGTCGTCTCGAGCGCGATGGACAAGACGATCGTCGTCCGTGTCGATACCGTGAAGCCGGATCGGCGGTACAAGAAGGTCGTTCGGCGCTCGTCCAAGTTCCACGCGCACGACGAGGAGAACGTCGCGCACGTCGGCGACGTGGTCCGAATCGTCGAGACGCGGCCCGTCTCGAAGACGAAGCACTGGCGTCTCGCCGAGGTCGTGGAGCAAGCGAGGTAATTTGGCGGCGCCACTCCTCAGGAACCAAGGCCTAGAGCCGTGATCCAGCAAGAGTCGAACCTTCGCGTGGCGGACAACACCGGGGCGCGCTCGCTTCGGTGCATCCGCGTCCTCGGCGGGTCGAACCGCCGGTACGCGCGCGTGGGCGACGTGATCGTCGGAACCGTGAAGGTTGCTACTCCGCAGGGCGCGGTCAAGAAAGGCGAGGTCGTGAAGGCGGTCGTCGTCCGGACGAGGAAGCCGTTCGGACGCGACGACGGCACGTCGATCGCGTTCGACGAGAACGCCGCCGTGATCATCGACAACGCAAACAACCCGCGCGGCACGCGCATCTTCGGCCCGGTCGCGCGGGAGCTCCGCGAGAAGAACTTCATGAAGATCGTGTCGCTCGCGCCGGAGGTCCTATGACGCGCGCCGCCACACGTGTACGGGCCGGGTGTGCCCGGCTCTTCGATGGGAGAACGCAATGGCCACACGGATGAAGATCAAGAAAGGCGACCTGGTCCAGGTGATCGCCGGCAAGGATCGTGGGAAGCAGGGCCGGATCATCGAGGCGCAGCCGGACGAGCGGCGCGTCATCGTCGAGAACCTGAACGTCGTCAAGAAGCACCGCCGGCCGCGCGCCATGCGCGACTCGAGCCGGATGGGCCAGCCCCAGATCCAGCCGGGCGGCGTGTTCGACGTCGCGGCGGCGATCCCCGCCTCGAACGTGATGATCGTGTGCCCGACGTGCAACCGCGCGACCCGCGTCGGCTACGAGTTCCGCGAGTCGAAAGGGCGCCAGGTGAAGCTCCGCGTCTGCAAGCGCGCCGACTGTGGGGAGGTGCTCGACAGGTGATGCCAGCCCGCTCCCGCCGAAGGCTCGAGCGCCAGAGCCTCTCGCGTGCCTATCGGCGCCCCAATAGCACGATTTGCCCCGGAGGTGACAGCTAGTGGCCGCCACGAAGACGAAAGCGAAGGCGACAGCCGCGAACGGCTACAGCCCCCGCCTGAAGCAGCGCTACGAGCGGGAGGTCCGCGAGCGGCTCAAGGAGCAGCTGGGCTACAGCTCGATCATGCAGGTCCCGCGGCTCGAGAAGATCACGCTCAATATGGGCGTCGGCGAGGCGAAAACGAACGCCAAGGCCCTCGACAGTGCGCTCGAAGAGCTGACGCTCATCGCGGGTCAGCGCGCCCAGATGCGTCGCGCGCGTAAATCGATCGCCGGTTTCAAGATCCGGGAAGGCATGCCGATCGGCGCGAAGGTGACGCTACGGGGTGCGCGGATGTACGACTTCCTCGACCGGCTCATCTCGATCGCCCTGCCTCGGATTCGCGACTTCCGCGGGCTCGCGCCGCAGAGCTTCGACGGGCGTGGCAACTATTCGCTCGGCGTGCGGGAGCAGATCATCTTCCCCGAGATCAACTACGACGACGTAGAGACCGTCCGCGGCCTCGACGTCGCGATCACGACAACCGCGAAGACGGATGAGGAGGGCCTTGCGCTGCTGCGCGAGCTCGGCCTCCCGTTCCGCGGCGAGTAGGAGGTACCAAGACCGTATGGCCAAGAAGAGCCTGATCGCAAAGGCAGCCCGGCCCCAGAAGTTCTCGACTCGCCGGTACAGCCGCTGCAACCGCTGCGGCCGCCCTCGCGCCGTGTACAAGAAGTTCGGGCTGTGCCGCATCTGCCTGCGCGAGCTCGCGCACGACGGCGCGATCCCGGGCATGACCAAATCGAGCTGGTGATCAAATGCTGACGGATCCCGTAGCCGACATGCTGACCCGGATTCGGAACGCCAACAAGGCGATCCAGGAGACCGTCCCGATGCCTACGTCGCGGATGAAAGAGGAGATCGCGAGGCTCCTCAAGGAGGAGGGGTATATCAGGGACTACCGCGTCGAGAAGGGCGAGTCCTTCGATACGCTGGTGATCGAGCTCAAGTTCGGGCGAAATCGCGAGCGGGTGATCACCGACCTGAAGCGCGTCTCGAAGCCCGGCAGACGAGTCTATGCCCGCAAGGACCGCCTTCCGCGTGTTCTCGGCGGGATGGGCACCGCGATCCTCTCGACCTCGAGGGGTCTCGTCACGAGCCGCACGGCGCAGGAGCTCGGCGTCGGTGGCGAAGTCGTGTGTTTTGTCTGGTAGTTAGGGACTGAATGAGTCGAATCGGAAAGAGCCCAATCGAGCTGCCCACCGGCGTGA
>JALZEM010000024.1 GCA_030862005.1 Actinomycetota bacterium
ACATGGCGATGGTCGAAAGTCGAGGCAGGGCGACAAGCGAGCCGAGCGCACGGCGCGAGATCCTCGGGCGGATCGAGAGTGAGAACGTGAAGTTCATCCACCTCTGGTTCACCGATCTCGAGGGCCATCTGAAGAGCTTCTCCATCACGCCGGCCGAGCTCGAGGGCGCGCTCGACGACGGGATGGGCTTCGACGGCTCATCGATCACGGGGTTCAACTCGATCGAGGAGTCGGACATGGTCGCGATTCCCGATCCGACGACGTTCCAGCTCATGCCGAACGGCCACACGAACGTGGCGCGGATGATCTGCGACATCGTGACACCCGACGGCGAGCCGTACGGCGGCGACCCGCGCTACGTCCTGAAGCATGCGCTCGAGCGGATGAACGCGATGGGCTTCGACACGTTCAACGTGGGGCCGGAGCTCGAGTACTTCCTCTTCAAGGACGACAAGGGGACCGAGACCCTGGATGAAGGCGGCTACTTCGCGATGACGACGCTCGACGCCGCCTGGGAGCTCCGGAACGAGACGATCGCTGCGCTCGAGTCGATGGGTATCCCGATCGAGTACGTCCACCACGAGGTCGGGCCCTCGCAGCACGAGATCGACATGCGCTACGCCAACGCGCTCGACATGGCCGACCACACGCTCACGTACCGGCTCGTCGTGAAGGAGATCGCGAAGAAGGCCGGCTGCCACGCGACCTTCATGCCGAAGCCGATCTTCGGCGAGAACGGATCAGGCATGCACACGCACCAGTCGCTCTTCGCAAACGGCTCGAACGCGTTCTTCGACCCGGACGACGAGTGGCACCTCTCCGACGTCGGCAAGGCGTTCATCGCCGGGCAGCTCCAGCACGCCCGCGAGATCTCCGCCATATTCGCGCAGTGGGTGAACTCGTACAAACGGCTCGTCCCCGGTTACGAGGCGCCGGTGTACGTCGCGTGGTCGCGGCGGAACCGCTCGGCGCTCATCCGCATCCCGCTGTACAAGCCGGGCAACGAGCAGGCGACGCGCGCCGAGATCCGGTGCCCGGATCCGGCCTGCAATCCCTACCTGACGTTTGCGGCGCTGCTTCACGCGGGCCTCGAGGGCATCGAGAAGGGGTACGAGCTACCCCCGCCCATGAAACAGAACCTCTACCACCTCACGGCCGAGCAGCGGCGAGAGCGGGGGATCGTTGCGCTTCCGGAGACGCTCGGCGAGGCGATCGACGAGCTGGCGACGTCCGAGCTTGCGCTGCGGGCGCTCGGCCAGCACATCTTCGACCGCTACGTCGAGATCAAGCGGAAGGAGTGGGACGACTATCGCGTCCAGCTCACGCCGTGGGAGGTGGAGAAGTACCTGGCCGTCTTGTGATTCGCGCGGCTACGAACTAGAGTCGTGGGCGGCGACCGCTGAGGGCCGGGCACGCCCGGCCTCCACGCGGGGACTGACTGACGGCCGACTACGAGCTGCTGCCAGGGCAGCTCGTGGTCGTTAAGGCGCGATACGCGTGCCGCATGACACGGCTAGTCCGGCTTCGTCGTCATCGCCCACGTCGCCACCAGGAGGGCGACGAGGTAGAGCGGGGCGAGGACGGCCAGGATCCGGCCCGAGACGGCGCGGAGCTCGCCGCGCGCTGCGACCCGGGCGCTGCGCCAACCCAGAACGAGGAATGCGAGGACGACGATCACGCCCGCGTCCGTGATGATGTAGCCGACGTTGATCCACGTTACGTCGTCCGCGAAACCGTCCTCTGTCCGCACCCACTCGGCCGTCGCCCGCGTCAAGACGAATGACGGGAGAACGAGCAAGAGGAGCGTCCTCCACGTGAGGCGCTGCATGGCGAGTGCGCCGTGGGGATCGGTGCTTCGGGTGCCGAGCAGCGCGGTCGTGACGACGAGCACCATGCCGCCGATCAGGAGGAGTGCGCCGAGGACGTGGAAGAAGAGCGCCCACTCCCAGGTACCCGAACGAAGAAGCGCGAGCATCAAGCCCCCGGCTTGAAGATCATCAGGATGAGCAGGACGAGCACGCTCAAGACCGTTACGGCATAGAACGGGGCGGCCTGCCCACTCGCTGCGCGCAGTCGGATGCGCGTCCTCGTCCCGGCGAGCGCGGCGACGACGTAGACGACGAGCGCCGCCAGGACCCATCCCTCGGTGAGGCCGTAGTCCGCGTCGAACGCGAGCCAGATCCCGAAGACGACAACGAGAAGCCCTCCGACGTCGAAGAGAACGCCGCCGACTCGCACGATCGGCAGGAAGGCGATGCCCTCGTCCCGCCGGTCTGGCTTCGTTTCGAGCAGGCCCGCCGTGAACAGTGCGAGCCCGGCGAAGATTGCGGCCGCTCCGAGCAGGTGGAGGAACAGGAGCCAGTCGTACGTCGACACGGGCCGAACCTTAGACGGGGCGGCGGGCGACCTACAATCGGCGTATGGAAGCGCCCGCTCGCGACGCCTCCGCGCGTCATCTGCGCCTCATCACCGAGACGATCGCGGCGGTCAACTCGACGCTCGACCTCGGCGAGCTCTTCGAGCTCGTCGCCGCGAAGGTGGCCGAGGCGCTCGAGGCAGACGCGTGCTTCGTCTACCTGTACGACGAGGCAGCGGACGAGCTCGTCCTGCGTGCGTCCTACGGGACGCGCGTCGAGGACATGACGCGCGTGCCGAAGATGCGTCCCGGCGAGGGGATCACGGGAACGGCGGCCGCCGAACGCGCACCGATCATGATTCCGCGCGCGGCGCATCTCGATGCGCGCTTCAAGCGCTTCCCGAACCTGCGCGAGGAGCACTACGAATCGATCCTCGCGGTCCCGATCCTCGCCAAGGACCGGCTCGAGGGCGCGTTGAACGTCCGAACCGAGCGCCCGCGCGAGTTCACGAAGGCCGAGATCGAGCTCCTCATGGCGATCGCCGGCCAGGTCGCACAGGCGATCGAGAACGCGAAGCTCTACGACCACGCGCAGCGCCGTGTCGCCGAGCTCGAGGCCCTCGCGCGGATCTCTGAGGCGGTCTCCGAGTCGCTGTATCTCGAGGAGTCGCTCGAGGCGGTCGTCGAGGCGACGATGGCCGCGGTCAATGCGACCGGCGCCGCCCTCGTGCTCGACGACGGAACGATCGCCTGGCCGGACGGCCGCGCCGGCGCGCATGCCGTTCGCCTTCCGCTGCGCTGGAAGGGTCGCGTCGTGGGCGAGCTCGTCTGCGATCGCGACACCCCCTTCTCCGACGACGAGGAGCGGCTCCTCAACTCGATCGCGAATCAGGCCGCGGCCGCGCTCGAGCATGGGCGCGCCGTCATGCGCGGGGTGCTGGCACAGGAGATTCATCACCGCGTCAAGAACAATTTGCAAACTGTCGCGTCGCTTCTTCGTCTGCAGGCACGCACCGGGGCGGACGCGCCGAAGGCGCTCGACGACTCCGTCAACCGGATCCTCGCTATCGCGGCCGTCCACGAGGTGCTGACGGAACGGCGCGACGAAGACGTCGACCTCGCGGAGCTCGTCGAGCGTTTGCGGGCCACGCTCGTCCAGGGCGTCGGCGGCGGGAAGCGCGTGGACGCGAAGGTCGAGCCGGTGTCGGTACACGGCGCTCGTGCGACCGCCGTGGCACTCGTCTTCAGCGAGCTGCTCCAGAACGCCCTCGAGCACGGCGGAAACGAAGTCCGTGTCGAGCTCGCGCAGCGAAACGGTGACGTCTGCCTCACGGTCGCGGACGACGGCACATGGTCGGCGAACGCCGAGGATGGCACCGGCCTCTCGATCGTCCGCGCCCTCGTCCGCGACGAGCTGAAGGGGACGCTCTCGCTCTCGAGTGACGGAGGCCTGCGCGCCGAGGTCGCTTTCCCCGCCTGATGGCACATCGCGTCTTCGACGTGCTCGACGTTGAGAACGGCGGAAGCCGGTGCGGAGCGCTCTCGGTGTGACCGCCTTTGGGATCAATCATCTCGACAACCAGCCTGGTCAGGCGGGGAAGGCGCACGACGAGGCGGAGAGAGGTCAAGAGGAGGTCTACGTCGCGCTGCGGCGCCACGGCGTGCTGCGGATCGGAGACGAGGAGGTCTACCTCGAGCCCGGTCGTTATGTCCTCGTCTCGCCCAAGGAGACGCGCCAGGTGGTCGCCGAGGAAGGGCTCTCGTACGCCGTCGTCGGTGGGCGGCCCGCGACGTTCGAGCCGCCGGGCGCCGGCCGGTGAGGATCCTCGTCGCCGAGGACGAGACGATCATCCGTCTCGACCTGCGGAAGACGCTCGAGGACGCCGGATTCGACGTCTGCGCCGAGGCGCGAAACGGCGAGGAGGCCGTCGCGCTCGCCGAGAGCGAGCGGCCGGACCTCGCGATCCTCGACGTCAAGATGCCGAAGCTCGACGGGATCGAGGCGGCTCGGCGAATCCTCGGCGAGCGTCCGATCCCGATCGTGATGCTGACCGCGTACGGCCAGGACGAGCTCGTCTCGCGTGCGGTCGAGGCCGGCGTCTTCGGCTATCTCGTGAAGCCCTTCCGCGAAACCGACCTGCTTCCCGCGATCCGCGCCGCGCGCGCGCGCCACGACGAGCTCCAGGCGCTCCGCGAGGAAGCGGAGTCGTTGACGGAGGCCCTGGCGACACGAAAGGTGGTCGAGCGGGCCAAGGGTCTGCTGATGGAGCGTGAGGGCCTGTCGGAGCAAGAGGCGTTCGCCCGGCTGCGTCGCGCGAGCCAGTCGTCGAATCGACCGATGAAGGTCGTCGCCGAGGCGCTCATCGCGACGTTCGGCGATCGCTGACGTGGAGGGCATCCACCTCGCAGTCGTCCGCTTCGTCATCGCCGGCGGTGCCGGGGTGGACCTGCGGGCCGCCGGGTGGGTACGCGCTCCGGACATCGAGGCGCCGGACACGCCGAACCTCGTCGGATGGCTCGGCGTCGTGATCGGGTCGAGGCTTCGGCGCACCCGGCGCCAACGGAGCACACCGTCGCCGCCGTCGTGGGTCTGAGCGAGCGCCACGTCGTCGCCCTCGGCGGCGGCGGCTTCTCCGACGGCGACCCCTCACTCGACGACTTCATCCTCGGTCTCGCACGAAGCCCGCGCCCGCGCGTGTGCTTCGTCGCGACGGCGAGCGGTGACTCGGAGTCGTACCTCGTCCGGTTCTACGAGACGTTCACACGGCGCGACTGCGTCCCGATGCACCTGTCCCTCTTCGGGCGGCCGGAGCCGGGCGAGGTGCGCGCGCGGATCGCAATGAGTGACATCGTGTACGTCGGCGGCGGCAACACGGCCAACATGCTCGCCGTCTGGCGGCTCCACCGCGTCGACGCAGCGCTCCGAGAGGCATGGGAGCGCGGGGCAATCCTTTGCGGGACGAGCGCCGGCGCGAACTGCTGGTTCGAGGCGTGCACGACCGACTCGTTCGGGCCGATCGGGCCGCTGAACGACGGCCTCGCTTTTCTGGCGGGGAGCTTCTGCCCCCACTACGACGCGGAGCCGGACCGGCGGCCGACGTATTTGCGCCTCGTGACCGAAGGATTTCCCGCGGGATACGCCGCCGAGGACGAGGTCGCCCTCCATTTCAGCGGGACGGAGTTGGCGGAGGCGGTCGCGCCCCGCGACGGCGCACGGGCCTTCCGTGTCGAGCGCCGCGACGGCGAGGCCGTGGAGACGCCGCTCCCCGTTCGTCTTCTCTAGAGCTGAGTCACGACCCGCGCTGCGTCCGGCCGCGGCCGGCGAGCGAGCCGACGATCAGGCCGATCAGCAGCTGGATCCCGATCGGAAAGCCGACGTGCCCGGGGTCGTACGGGAGATCGAGGCGCTCGGAGACGCGCCACTCGAAGACGGCGAGCGCCGGAGCCGATGCCACGGCCCAGGCCGCGCCGGCCTTGCCGTAGCGAAGCGCGGCCTCGATGACGACGAGGATCAGCAGCTGCCGAACCGGCGACCCTGGCTCGTACCCGTACACGACGACGAAGCCGGAGACGACCGCCGTGTCGAGGCCGAGCGCCGCCAGAGCGGCCGCGCCGCCGCCTCCGCGCCGGCGTTCTGCGAGGAAGAACACGACGGCGCCCGCGGCAAACACGCCCGCAAGCGCCCACGCCCATCTCTCGTGACCCGGTGGGTAGTTCCCACGCTCGATCGCCACCTCGAGAAG
>JALZEM010000052.1 GCA_030862005.1 Actinomycetota bacterium
TCGGCGGCGAGGTCGCACAGGGGCGTGTCCTGCTCGTGTCCAACCGCCGTGACGACCGGCACCGGAGACCCCGCGACGGCTCGGACGACCCGCTCGTCACTGAACGGAAGCAGGTCTTCGAAGCTGCCGCCGCCGCGTGCGACTACGACGACGTCCACCTCCGGCTCGCGAGCGAGCGAGGCGAGCGACGCCGCGACCGCGGCTGCGGCCTGCGGTCCCTGAACGTACGTCTCGGCGACGACGACGTTCGCCGCGGGAAAGCGAGCGGATACCGCCGTGAGGAAATCGCGTTTCGCGGCCGCCTCGTTTCCGGTCAGAAGCGCAATCCGGCGCGGGAAGAGCGGAAGCGGCCGCTTCCGTTCGGGGGCGAAGAGGCCTTCCGCGGCGAGCTTGCGCTTGAGCCGCTCGATTCCGGCGAGGATCGCACCGAGACCCAGCGGCTCGATCGAGAGCGCGCGAAGGCGGAACGTTCCGCGCGCCTCGAAGAGCTCGGGGCGCCCGAAGACGTGGACGGTCATTCCATCCACGAGGTCGAGCCGCAGGGCGTCGAACCCGCTCTTCCCCATCGAGACGGGAAGGCACGCCCCGTCCGCCGTGTCCTTCAGTGTGAAGAAGATGCTCTGCCACCCGCCCTGTCTACGAAGCTAGTTCTCCTCAACTTCGATCAACACGGTCGGAAGGCGTTCGAGCCAGGACCCGACGCCGCGGTTGAAGCCCGAGACCGTGTACACCTTCCGGTCGCCGTAGACGAGCGGCTGGACCTTCACGCCGTGGAATGTAGCCGCGCGACCGGGATCGATCGAAGAGGCGAGGCCGGCCTCCCCGGCGCCGACATGTCCCGATCGGGCTCCTCTAGAGGAGGATCTGGGCGGCGACTTCGGGGCTGCAGCCGCGCTCGGTGACGAGCGTCACCGCGTCGTGGAGATCGGCGTTGGACTGAGCGATCTGCTCGGCGAGCGGGAGCGGATATCCGGCCGCGATGAGGACGTGCAGGCGCCAGCCCTCGACCTTCGCGCGTTCGTCGCGCATCGGTTCGACGA
Organism: Actinomycetota bacterium; assembly: GCA_030862005.1. Taxonomy (GTDB): domain Bacteria; phylum Actinomycetota; class Thermoleophilia; order Gaiellales; family Gaiellaceae; genus JACCYG01. The sequence continues at coordinate 1,041 of JALZEM010000052.1, forward strand.
CGGCCAGCTCGTCATTCATCAGCTCAAGCTCTTCCATGCGCGCTGTTTCTGCCTTCTGTTGACGTTCCCTCCTCGGAAAGGTTAACGGGCAGCGGTCCCCTCAGGCGCTCGTGTCGCGCTGGTTGTAGGGCGGCCGCGGCCCTCGCGCGCCCGCCGATCGATCTACGCGACGCTCTACCGCTCGCCTGCGCGGATCGTCCGCTCGAGCTCCTCGCGCTTCGCCGTGACCTCGGTCTCGATCTGGAGCTCGAACGCCGCGATCCGATCTTCCGCCCGCTTGAAAGCCTCGTCCAGGCGCTCGGACACGACGCGCAGCCGCGCGGCCGAGACCTCGTGCTGCGCCTCCGCGCTCTTCGTGATGTCGACGATCCGCTGCTCGAGCCGAGCCGCCGTGGAGTGCGCGACCTCGCTGATCCGGTCGGCGATCTCCTGTTCGGCCCGGCGCGCGAACTGGTCGATCGATTTGTCGAGCTCGCGCGCGAGCCGCTCGGCCGTCTTCTCGCGGGACGCCCTGATCTGCGCGTCGAAGCGGCGCTCCGCGTCCTCGGTGAGGCGCGTCGCCGAGCGTTCGAGCGAACGGTCGAGATTCTCCAGCTGCCGCCGTGCGGCGTCCTCGTAGCCGCTCGCCAGCCGGGTGCGCGCCTCGAGCTCTTCGCGCTCGATCTGGTCTCTCAGCTCGCGTTCCCGGTGCCGCATCCTTGCCTCGAGCTCCTTCAGCGCACGGTCCCGCTCGGCCGCATGCGCCTCCTGCTCGACGCGACTCTCTTCGAGGAGCGATCCCGCGACCTGTTGAAGCTCCGCGCGGAGACGGACAAGCGCCGCCTGCTGCTCCTCGGTCGCAACCCTCAGGTGCTCGCCGTCCGCGGATAGGCGCGCCTCGTAGGCCGCGATCGCCTGGCTCTGACGTTGGGCGAGGTCGTTCAGCCGCGACTCGAGCACCGTCTGTCCGCGGTCGAGGTCGGCCGCCCACGCCGTCAGCCGCTGCTCGAGCCGCTCCTGGACCTCGCCGATCGAGCGCGCGAGCTCCGCCCTGGCGCGGTCCGCCTGGCGCGCGATCAGGTCGCGCCGTTCGCGCGCCAGCTGTCGTTCCTGCTCCCCGAGCGCATGGCTCGCGTTCGCGCGCTCGCGCGTAAGCGTCCGCTCGAGCTCCGCCGCCCGCTCCTGCACGTGCGCGTCGAGCTCCACATCGATCCGGGCTCGGGCGGCGTCGACTGCTTCGCGATGGTCGTGCAGCCGACCCAGCCCGCGCACGAGTGCGTAGAGCCCAGCCTCGGCGGTTGCCGCCGCGGCCAGGCCCGCGGTCGCGAGGACGAGCGGCCCACTCTCTGCAAACCGTTCGACGAGGTTGATCCCGAGGACCACGCCTGCCGCCGCTGCGGCGGCAGCGAGCGATCCCGTCAGCCAGAGGAGGAGCTGCGCCTCGACGCGCCGGAAGATGACGGCAACGAACGAGGCGGCGACCACGGCGAAGCCGGCGGCAAACACGATCTCGAAGAACGTCTCCATCGCGACAATGCTAAGCGTCAGAGCCGAAGCGAGAAGCCCGCAGTCGGATCGAAGGAGTCGTCTGCGGCCTGAAAATGGCGAAGGGCGACGTGGGCGACGCGACCCGCGAGGACGTCCGCGGATGCACCGGCGCCCGCTGCGTTCCAGGTCATCACGGACACGACGAAGGTCGCGTCGGGCGAGTAGACGACGCCGCTGTCGTGCCGTGCTTCGAAGACCCACCCCGCCTTGTGCGGGACGACGACGTCGGAGCCCATGAACCGGTCGAGCTTCCCGTCGTCGGCCGAGTGCGCGAGCACGTAGAGCAGGAACCGCGCGTCGCGGCTGGTGAACGACCCGCTCAGATCGTCGATGAGCGGCCCGCCGCCGCGGGCGGCGAGATAGAGACTGCGGTGGAGCTGCGCCAGGTCCCAGGCTGTCGTGTACTTCCCCTCGAACGCCGGCTGGCTTTCGACCGTGAGCGGGATCGGCGGCCCGCCCGCCGACGAGATCACGTAGCCGCCGTACATGTACGAGTCCTCGAGACCGAGCGCGGCCATCGTCTCGTTGACCTCGGCAGCGCCGCCAAGCTCCGATCCGCCGAGCCACTCGAGGAGCTCGTTCGCGGCGACGTTGTCGGAGTAGACCAGCATGAGGTCGAGGAGCTCGGCGAGTGACGATCCCGGGGGCGGACGCGCGTCGAGGACGCGCATCACCTCGATCGCGATCGCGATCTTCACGGAGGAAGCCGCGGGGAAACGAGCGCGCGCATTCCAGGCACCGCCCGCTCCGGTGGTCACGTTTTCGACGTAGATTCCGGACGTTCCGGGGAATGAACGGGTCAGGCGGCGGATCTTGCGCGCGAGCGTGCGGTCCTCGTAGGGGCGTGGGGCGGTCGGCGTGCGCGCGACCGGAAGCCCGAAGACGGATTCGACCGACCTTCCGGCGCTGTTCCCGAGCGCGTCCTCGGCAACGACGCGGACGACCGAGTCGCGCGGCGGGAGCGCGATGCGAAGCTCGAAGCGTCCGCGCTCGACGTCCTGGTCCGCCGTCTCCTCACCGTTCACCAGGACGACGACGCGGTGGACACCCGGCCCGACCGCCCCCGCTACGCGGCCAAACGACACCTCGCGGGAAGCGGGAGCGACGATCGCCGGCGGATCGACGTGCGCCGGCATCTCAACGGGAAGCGCGAACGCCATGGCGACCCTCCATGATGACGCGGCTTACCCAGCGGCGGCGCGGCTATCGTTGCCGCGTGGCGCTCGAGCAGGACATCGCCGCGGCGGCAGCGGCGGCCCGCTCGTTCGCCGACGCGGCGGAGGAGCTCGTCGCGGTCATCCCCGCAGAGCCCGACCGGGGACGCCGCGTCTACCTCTGCGCGTACGAGCGAGCGGACGGCCGGAGCTGGCT
>JALZEM010000156.1 GCA_030862005.1 Actinomycetota bacterium
CCGATGTAGCGGTCCTGCCGGTCGACGAAGAGGTCGGCGGTCGCGCCGTAGACCAGCTGATAGCCGTCCTCCGCGACCTTCTCCCACATCGTCGAGGACACGCCCTTGCCGTTCACGTGCCCCGAGACGGACACCTGCTGGAAGAAGATGTACTTGATCCCCTGCTCGTTTATGCGCTTGCGGATCTCCTGGATCTTCTCGCGGCGGCCTTCGTCATTTCGGGCCTCGTCGAGCGTGGGGAACGGATCGGGGACCCCGCCCTTCGAGAGGACGGCCTGAACTTGGGTCGCACCCTTTTCTACGACTCCCATTTGGGCTCCTTTTCGCGTATTCGCGTCAAGCCTATTGCAAGGGACCGCGCATCGGCCCGGCGTCGCATCAGCCGACGACGTTCCACGAGCTGCCGCCGTCGTCGGAGCGATAGAGCTTGCGGTCGAAGCCGACGGCGTAGGCGATGTCGGGGTCGCTCGGAGCGAACGCGACAGGGCCCGTGCCCTCATCGACCTCGAGCACGTGCTCCCATTCCGACCCGCCGATCGTCAGCTGGACCGCTTCGCCCGCCGCGAGGATTCGAGTCCGCGGCAGCTCCAGCCCGTTCGCCGCGAGCCCGGTTGCGGGCATATCGAGCGACTCGCTCCACTCCCGCCCGTCGCCCTTGAGGTTGACGAGGACGCCGCGTTCGCCGTCCGCCGCGTAGAGGACGCCGGCGTTCGTAACCGCTAGCGCGTAAACGCCGGGACCGACCTCCTTCGAGATGAGGCGGAACGTCTTGCCGGCGTCATCCGACCGGTAGAGGCCCTCGCCGGCGACGGCCGCGTAGATGAGGCCGTCGACCTCGCGGTCGACGGCGAAGCCGTGGATGTCGAGGCCGGGCAGGCCGCTCGGCCGGACCTCCGCCCACGTTCGGCCGCCGTTCTCGCTTCGCTCGAGCACCTCGTGCCCCGCGGCCCAGACGGTTCCATCGTCCTCGAGCGCGAAGTGCATTGCGTCTTTTCCCTCCAGGCCCGCGAACTTCCAGCTCACGCCGCCGTTCGTCGACTCGTAGACGCCGACGTGCGTTCCGAGGAGGAGCCGGTTGGCGTTCGCGGGATCGATGAGGATTGAGTGGTAGTCCGGCGTCTTCGGAAGGCCGCGCGCCGGGGGCGTCACCGCCTCGCCGCCGCCCGTCGCCCGCTCCTTCGCGAGCCAGAAGGCACCGCCCGCGGCGAGCAGCCCTACGACGAGCCATGCGATCCAGCCGATGCGCCTTTGACGCGCGCGCGTCTGCGCCGTGACGCGCGCGCGCGCGGTCGTCTGCTCCTGCGCCTTCACCTTCGCTTTCGCCTTCGCCACCGCGCGCGCGAGGATACCGACGGCTTGTCTAGGGTTGCCGCGTGATCCTGCTGTTTCTACCGGGGCATCCGCCGCTCGCGATCGTGCTCGTGACGCTCGCGCTCGCGCTCTATTTGACGGTCATCGAGCTGCGCGAGCTCAGGCCGCACTTCCTCTGGTGGTCCTGGTGGCTGCTCCTCGTCTTCCTGACGCACTTCGTCGGCTACCTCATCCTGCGGGGACACAGTGCGTACCAACGGCGGCACCGCACGCGGCCTGAGGGATAGCGCCCTTGGGAAGGCGGCGATCCTCGTCGCCGTCCTGATCGCGGCGCTCCTCGTCGCGCGAAGCTGCGGATCGCGCAACACGGAGGTGACGAGTAACGAGGCTGCGGAGATCGCACGCGGCGAGGTGAGCTTCGAGCCGGATCAGGTCGTCACGCGCTTCGTTCCGCGCGGGATCGAGTCGCGGCCAACGTGGGCCGTCTCGCTCTCGACGCTCGCCGCCGGAGGCGCGCTGGAGCGCGTGACGGTCGTCGTCGTCGATGCGCGTACGGGGGATGTGATCGAGGTGCACGAGCAGGGCTGAAGCCGCCGCGTGTCGGGTTCGGACACATTGATCGGCCAAACGATGGCCAACGCGACATGGCCGGTCGTCCGGCTTCTTTTTTATCGTCCGGCGTTGTTAGGATCGCTCCGCTCGATGGCGTGCGTCCCTAGGAGGGCTTGCTGATGGCGTCGCTGGCCACGGTCTTCTCGACCCTGTTTGCGCAGGCACCGAATCTCGAGGAAGTGAACACGAAGGTCGACCTCGACAGCCTGGTCCTGCTCGAGACGTTCTACTTCTTCACCGTCGTCGTCATGTGGCTCATCCACGTGGGGTTCATGGCGTACGAGGGCGGCGCCTCGCGCCGGAAGAACCTCATGTCGACAGCGATGAAGAACATTCTCACGATCGCGGTCGTCACGCCGAGCTTCTATTACTTCGGCTGGTACATCTACGGCTGCTTCCAGCACGGCGGCCCGGCCGAGGGCCACTCCGGTCCGAGCGAGCTCGAGGGATTCTGTCTCTCGACGGCGCCCTTCTCGGACAACATGGGGCCGAACCTTCAGGACCATGTGAGCGCGGTCTTCTTCCTCGCGTTCCTCCTCTTCTCCTGGACGACGGCCTCGATCATGTCCGGCGCCGTCATCGAGCGCATCCGACTCTCGGCGTACCTGATTCTGGCCGTGATTCTCGGGTCGGCGGTCTGGATCATGGACGCCGCGTGGGGCTGGAGCTCGGGCGGCTGGCTGACGACGCGTTTCGGCTTCCACGACTCGATCGCATCGCTCGTCGTGCACGGTGTAGCCGGTGCGTTCGCGCTCGGGGTCTTGCTCAACCTCGGTCCGCGTATCGGCAAGTACGACCTCATGGGTCGCGCGCGGACCTTCAGAGGCCACAACACCCATCTCACGTTGATGGGGCTGATGCTCATCTTCACGGGGTTCTACGGCTTCTACGCGGCCTGCCTCTTCATCACGTCGACGACCTTCCCGGGCTGGGTCAACATCTACGGGTCGTTCACGACGCTTGGGGCGATCGCGTTCGTAATCACCATCGGGTTTGCGGGCGGCTTCACGGGCGGCTGGTTCGGGAGCAAGGGGGACCCGTTCTGGACGTTGTCCGGCGGCCTCGCCGGGGTCATCTCGGTCTCGGCCGGCGCCGACGTCTATCACCCCTCGCTTGCGTACATCCTCGCCTTCTCCGGCGGCCTCCTCGCGGTCTGGAGCGGCGTGTGGATCGAGCGGAAGCTCCGTATCGACGACGCGGTGGGGGCGGTGGCCGTCCATGGCGTCTGCGGTTTCTACGGGGTCTTCCTCGTCGGAATCTTCGCGGGCGGGTTCCCAACGGGCCTGAACAACGTCGAGAGCTCATTCGGCGGACAGCTGATGGGGATGATGGCGTTTCTGCCGCTCGCGTTCCTGCCCGGCTACATCGCGAGCTGGATCCTCAAGAAGCTCAATCTCCTCCGCGTGCCGCCCGAGGTCGAGCTCGAGGGGCTCGACATGGCAGAGTTCCAGCAGGACTTCTTCCCCGAGTTCGAGCGAGTGCCCGAGACGATCGTGTTGCCGGACGGCGAGGAAGTCGAGTCCGCGGGCGTTCTGCTCGAGGCGTACGGCCAGACGAACGGGCGCGCCCGGGTCGGAGCCGCTGAGGAAAGGAGGCCGCTGTGATCGACAGCTTTCCGTATGAGGAATGGAGCGAGGACATCACCGCGTTCTGGACGTTCGGCCCGGGCAGCTCGAACGGCACGTACGTTCTCACCGTCCTCGGGATCATCCTGATGGTGGCCTCGTTGATGGGATGGGTGTGGCTCGAGAACCGGAAGCTCGCGGCCCAGGCCGAGCTCCTGCGTGCGGCCGGTGGCTTCCCGGCACCGGGAGGCGTGCCGCCGGGACCGGCACCGAGTCAGCCGCCGCTTGCCGGTCCTTCGAAAGATCCGGGCGACTAGGAGGGAGAGACTATGCTCGATCGAACCACCGATCGTCCGCGACGGCCGCGCGAGCGCCAGATCGAGTTTCCAGCCGAGCAGTCGCATCACCGGCTCGTCACGCCGGTCATGCTCGGCCTCTCGGTCATCTGCGCGATCATCGTGATCATCATCGTCTCGACCGACGCGAACGGACCGTTCATAGGCCCTTGGTAGTCGACGAGCGAGGGGTCTGAGCGGACAATGTCACCGCTGTATCTCGCATGCGCGCTCTGCGGCCGCAGGCAGGCGGAGGGCCTTCTTTCGCGCGCAGCGTGGGGTGCGGTCGAGCTCGAGGGAGGGGGATCGGTCCGGGCTTGCCCCAAGTGCAAGGGGATGTATTCCGACTGGGAACGGCGGATCGTCGCAGCGAGCGGCGGGCGTGTCGGGGCCGTCTACGCGCCGGACGGCGAAGGCGACCTGACCGGTCGCTAAAGGCGGGCGCGGTAGCGAGCCGCCTCGATCGTATTCCGCAGGAGCCAGACGTCCGTGATCGGGCCGACGCCGCCCGGTACGGGCGAAACGGCCTCGGCCTTCTCGAGGACGCTCTCAAAGTCGAGGTCACCGACCAGGCGCGTCTTGCCGGTTTCGT
>JALZEM010000192.1 GCA_030862005.1 Actinomycetota bacterium
CCTTCGTCACCGGCTCGATGGGCCTCCTCGGGACGAGGCCGAGCTATGACCTCATGAGGCGTTGCGACACGCTCCTGATCGTCGGCTCGAGCTTCCCGTATTCCGAGTTCCTCCCCGAGGAGGGGAAGGCGCGCGGCGTCCAGATCGACCTCGACGGCCGCATGCTCGGGATCCGCTACCCGACCGAGGTGAACCTCGTCGGCGACAGTGCCGAGACGCTGCGCGCGCTCATCCCTCTGCTCGGGCGGAAAGCGGATCGGTCGTGGCGTGAGGAGATCGAGGAGAACGTCGCCGAATGGTGGCGTGTGATCGAGGAGCGCGCGCTGAACGACGCAGACCCCGTCAACCCGCAGCGCGTCTTCTGGGAGCTTTCCGCGCGGCTGCCTGACGACTGCATCGTGGCGGCGGACTCCGGCTCGGGGACGAACTGGTATGCGCGCGACCTGAAGATGCGGCGCGGGATGAAGGCCTCGGTCTCCGGCACGCTCGCAACGATGGGCTGCGCCGTTCCGTACGCGATCGCCGCGAAGTTCGCCTACCCGGAGCGCGTCGCAATCGCGCTCGTGGGCGATGGTGCGATGCAGATGAACGGGCTCGCGGAGCTCATCACGGCGGCGAAATACTGGCGGCGGTGGAGCGACCCGCGGCTCGTTGTTCTGGTCCTCAACAACCGAGATCTCAACCAGGTCACGTGGGAGCAGCGTGTGCTCGAGGGCGATGTCAAGTTCGAGGCCTCGCAGGACATCCCGGACTTCCCGTACGCGCGCTATGCCGAGCTTCTCGGGTTCCGCGGGATCCGCGTCGAGCGCGCTGACGACGTCGGGCCGGCGTGGGACGACGCGCTCGCGGCGGACCGGCCGGTCGTCGTGGACGCGGTCGTCGATCCGGAGGTGCCTCCCCTTCCGCCGCACATCACGCTCGAGCAGGCGAAGTCGTTCGCGGTCTCCGTCGCAAAGGGTGACCCCGCTCGCGCCGCGATGATCGAACGCACGCTCAGGGACAAGCTGGCGGAGTACCTTCCCGGGCGCCGGTAACGCCGTGGGTTGGATCCGCGACGGAATCGCCGCCGGCGCCGTTGCGGCCGTCGTCAGCGGGATCCCGTCGACCGTCCACGCCTCCCTCACAGGACGTGACCCGCTCGAGGCGACGCTCGCCGCCGGATCGATCCTCGCGCCGAACGAGACCCGCCGCGGGCGACTCTTCCTCACGGCCGCACCCGTTCACGGCGCGATCTCGCTCGGCTGGGCGCTCGTTCTCGCGCGCGCGCTCTCACCCCGCCCGACGCTCGCCGCCGGCGCCGCCGCTGGTCTCGCAATTGCCGCACTCGATCTCGGCGTGATCGGCCGTCGCTTCCCGCGCATCCGCTCTCTCCCTGTCGGCCCGCAACTCGCCGACCACATCGTCTATGGCGGGGCGGTCGCAGCGGTGCTTTCGCGCCGGCGCGCCTAGGTCGCGGATTCAGGCGCCGAGCGCTCGCATCGGAGCGAGCCCCGATCGACACGACCTTCTTGGAGCTGGAGATCCTCGGCAGCCCGCTCGCGTGGGCGCCGACGGCAATCGCGCGAGATCCTCGGTAGCCCGCTCGCGTGGGCGCCGGCGGCAATCGCGCGGAACCGGTCACCGGAGCGAACGTCGAAGCACGGTCGCCTTATACGGTTCACAAGGTGGATGATGCTTCCGACCGGCGGCCGATTCGTTCATCGCGCCTCGAGCTCGTCTTGATGGCGCCGACGTTCATCGAGGCGTTGCTCGAAGGCCGCCGCGGCGACGCAGCGCGGATCATCGAAGCCGACATCCCACGCGCGTGGCCGGGGCCGCACGACGCACGGTTCCTCCGGCTCCGGCTCGAGCAGATCGAGCGCGAGCCCGACGTTCAGGATTGGCTTGTGCGCGCGGTCGTTCTGCGGGAGCCGGAGCGCGTCATGGTCGGCCACGCCGGGTTCCACGGCGCACCCGGCGTGAACGGGCCCGGCAGAGTCGGGGCGCTCGAGCTCGGCTACACGATCTTCTCCTCCTTCCGCGGGCGCGGGTATGCGACGGAGGTCGCCGCAGCGTTGGTGGCGTGGGCGCGTGCCGAGCGGGGTGTCCGCGACTTCATCGCGTCCGTCGGACCGGACAACGCGCCGTCCCTTGCCGTCGTAACGAAGCTGGGCTTTCACCAAACCGGCGAGCAGTGGGACGAGGAGGACGGCCGCGAGCTCGTCTTCGAGCGGACCTTCGACGTTTGATCGGAAGCGTTTCGCCGCGCCGCGAAGAAAAGAGCCATCCCCGTCGTCCGTGGACATGAAGACTCGTACACCACTCCGGCGCGGCGTCCTCGTCGGGGCGATCGCCCTCGTGTCTGCGTTCGCCGCGGCGCCCGCGCAGGCCGCGAGTCTCAAAGTCGGCGATTGCAGTTCCGCAGTCCGATCTCTGCAGCAGAAGCTCGCGTCCGCCCGGTACCCCACGGGAGCAATCGACGGGTGCTTCGGCCGCGCGACGCGGCACGCCGTGCTCGCCGTCCAGCTTGCGCATGGCCTCGCTGCGGACGGCATCGCCGGTCCGCAGACGCAAGCGGCTCTGCGCGCTCCGCGTGCCATCGAAGCGCGCTCCCGACCGCCGGGCAGACACGTAGAGGTTGACCGGCGGCGCCAGCTCCTCGTCCTGGTCCGCGACGGGGTGGTAACGGCGATCTATGCCGCCTCGACAGGCAAGGCTGGGTATAGAACCCCGGCCGGCACGTATCGCGTGTACCGGAAGCAAGCCGCAGACTGGTCGTACCGGTACCAGGTGCTGCTTCCTTGGGTCAGCTACTTCCTCCGCGGCTACGCCGTGCACGCGGGCAGGATCCCGGGATATCCGGCCAGCCACGGCTGTGTGCGCGTCCCGCCTCCCTTCGCCGAGGCGATTTATCGTCGGATGGCCGTTGGATCATCTGTTGTCATCTATTGAAACGCGGTTCCTTTTTGCCCGGCAGCCGCGCGCGGGCGTGGCGTCCCGACACAAGAACGTGGGCCCTCGCGTGCGAGCCCTACATGCGGCCTGGACGACGTGCTCGTCGTAACGATTTCGGGGGACGTGATGCGCGACGAGCTAATGCGGGTCGCGCGTGCGGTCAAGCCGGTCGGCAGACGTAAGCCTGCCTCGATCTACCACTTCGAGCGGCGACCGCGACGGCTCGTGTACAGGAGCTTCGGGCGAGCCGATCGCAGCCCGGCTTGCTCGAACTGCGCTCCGTGGCCGAGGCGGCGGGCGACCCGGCTCGTGTCGGCCTGCTGCTCCGGTAGGACGAAGGTGATCGCCGTGCCGCTCCGGCCCGCGCGACCGGTGCGACCGGTCCGGTGGATGTAGCCCTTGTCCTCGTCGGGTGGGTCGAAGTTGATCACATGGGTCACGTCGTCGAGGTCGAGGCCGCGCGCGGCAACGTCCGTTGCGACGAGCGTCGTGATCTTGCCGCTCTCGAACCGGGCGAGCGCCCGCTCGCGCGTGTTCTGCGACAAGTCGCCGTGCATCGCCGCCGCGTCCACGTCGTGGCGAGCGAGCTTCTGCACGAGACGGTCGGCGCCCCGCTTCGTCCGCACGAACACAAGCGTGAGCCCTTCGGACGCGCGGATGTGCTCGGCAAGCGTCTCGACTTTCGTCTCGGCCGTGACCGAAACGAACCGATGCTCGATGTCGCCGTCCTCGATCGAGAGGCCGGCCTCGAAGCGCGACGGGCTGTTCGTGTAGGCGCGCGCGAGCCGGCCGACCTCGCCGTCGAGCGTCGCCGAGAAGAACATCGTCTGACGGTTTCGCGGCAGCCGTCGGACGATCCGATCGACCTGTGGCTGGAAGCCCATGTCGAGCATCCGATCGGCCTCGTCGAGGACGAGGATCCGGATAGTCGAAAGGTCGACGAGGCGACGCTGCGCCAGATCTTCGAGCCGGCCGGGCGTCGCGACGAGGACGTGCGCCTTCGCGGCTCGCGCTGCTTGGGCACGAAGCGGGACGCCACCGTACGTGGCTACAACGGAGAGGCCGTTCGTGCGCGCCAGCGTTTCGAGCTCCGTCGTCACTTGCGCGGCGAGCTCGCGTGTTGGAACGAGCACGAGCGCCGACGGACGTGAGTCGTGCGTGGTAGTGCGCTCGACGATCGGCAGCGCGAACGCGAGCGTTTTCCCAGATCCCGTCGGCGCGCGTGCAAGCACGTCGAGGCCTGCGAGGGCGTCGGGGAGGACGAGCGCCTGGATGCGAAAGGGCGCATGAATGGAGCGAGCGGCGAGAGTATCGACCAAGGACGGGGACACGCCGAGGTCGCGGAAGGACTGTCTGGACATGTTGTTCGATTCCTTTCGGGTTCGAGACGTGCCTGCCTCGAATCACCCGAAGGAAGAACGAGAAGCCATCTCACCGGACCGCCGGATTGCGGATCCGTGCTCTCACAGTAGCAGCGCGAGCTTGGTCGCGGTTCCAGCTAGGCTCGTGTGATGCCTCCGGTCGATAAGCCTGAACCGCTGACGCGCGCCCAGAAGCGGGAGCTCGAGGCCGAGCTCGCTCGGCTCGAGGGCCCGGGCCGCGCCGACGTCGTTCAGTCGATCGCCAGCGCCCGGGCGTTCGGCGACCTTTCCGAGAACTTCGAGTACCACGCCGCGAAGAACGAACAGGGGCTGCTCGAACGACGGATCGCACTACTCCGCGACCGCCTCGACAGGGCGGTGCTCGTCGACGAGAAGGCAGCGGCGGCGAGCGAGAAGATAGGGATCGGGTCGAGGGTCGAGCTCGAGGACGAGCACGGCGAGCGGATGGAGTTCCAGATCTCGAGCGTCGGGGGCGTCTCGCCGGAGTCCCCGGTGGGACGTGCGCTTCTCGGCCGTAGGACCGGCGACAAGGTCAAGATCCACGCCCCGAACGGCACCTGGCGCGCGCGCGTCGTCTCAGTCGGCGATTAGCGGCGCCAGACGGCTGCGACGTCGTTCGACGATCAGCCTGCGAACGTGATCACCGTGCGGATGCCTTCTTGGCGTTCCATCGCGTCGAAGGCGTCGTTGACCTCGGCGAGCGAGATCCTGCGCGTCACGAGTGCGTCCACGTCGATGTCCCCGGCCAGCCAGCGGTCAACGAGCTCTGGGACCTGCGATCGTCCTTTGACGCCGCCGAACGAGGAGCCGGTCACGCGTCGGCCCGTGATCAGGAGCCGCGGGACGATGTCGAGCGTCTCGCCTTTTCCCGCGACGCCGATCACGGTCGCGAGACCCCACGCTTCGCGCGCTGCCTCGACCGCCTGCCGCATCACGTGGACGTTCCCCGTTGCCTCGAAGGTGAAGTCGGCGCCGAAGCCGCCGGTCTCGGAGCGGATCCACTCGACCGTGTCGTCGGCTGCGGCGCGTGTGTCCGTCGCCCCATGCCGTCGCGCTTCCGCTAGGCGGTCCTGCGAGAGATCGACGGCGACGATCCGGCCCGCGTCGGCGAGTCGGCACCCGATCACGGCACCGAGACCGACGAGGCCGCAGCCGAAGACGACGCACGTCGCGCCAGGTTGCACCTGAGCCGTATAGAGCGCTGCGCCGATCCCGGTCGAGAGGCCACAGGCGAAAGGCGCGCAGCCGTCGAGCGGCGCTTCCGGGCTGACCTTGGCCAGCGCGATCTCGGGCATGACCGTGTGGTCCGCGAACGTTGACGTGCCCATGAAGTGCTTGAGTGGTTCGCCGTCCCGGGCGAACCGCGTCGTTCCGTCCGGAAGGAACCCGAGTCCCTGCTGATCGCGGATCGCGATGCACCGGTTGGTGTGCGGGCTGCGACAGTGAACGCACTCTCCGCACTCGGGCGCGAAGAGCGTTATGACGTGATCGCCCGGCGCCACGAGGGTCACTCCGGGCCCGACCTGCTCGACGACACCGGCGCCCTCGTGGCCCAGGACGCACGGCACGTAGCCGGTCGGGTCGGCGCCGGAAGCGGCGTACAAATCGGTGTGGCAGACCCCGCAAGCCGCGAGCCGAACGAGTGCCTCCCCGGCCCGCGGCTCCGCGAGGTCGACTTCCTGAATCGCGAGCGCTTGCCCGAACTCCTCGAGAACGGCGGCGAGGACCTTCATCCGGCGATCCTACTGAGCGAAGCAGGTGCGCTCGCGAGCGGCTCGTCTACCGCGGCGGGCACGTCGACCAGGCGCCACCGGACGAGGCCGTCTTGACAGACGCAACCGGCCGCCCGTACGCTCGCGCGGCACCCGCCGCAGTGCACGAACCGCGCCCGCACCTGTGAGAGGGCCGCGCCGCGACGATCGTCCCGGCCGTGGCGGCCGCGCGCTCGAGCGCCTCCGCCAGTGGGAGCGAGCGCGTGGTTTCCCCGAGCGCGAGATCAGTCCGAACGCGAGTGCCGAGCCCGCGGCGGAACCGGCCGGGAGCGACGCCGACTGCGAACCGACCAGCGAACGCGAGGACGCTCAGGGCCGTGAAGGCTCCTAGGGAACGCTCCCCGGCGAAGGTCGGGACCCGGCAGGACCGGAGCGCCGCGCGCGCGGGCGGCAAGGCGCTCCTCCGCCTCCGCTTCTTCGAGCACCAACGCGAGCTCGAGGAGCGTGCGGTCGTCCCGAAGGCGCCGGCGAGACCGCTCGTCGCCCGCGGGGCACGACGCCCGGCCGGCGCGGCCGGCGCCGAGCCGACCTCTCCCTATGCGGATGCCTTCGAGGCCGTACACGAGGAAGCGACCGACGCAGCAGCAGCAACGACGCCGCCGGTCTGGCGCCCGCTCGGTCCCTTCAGCATCCCGCATGGCCAGACGTACGGCTGGGGGCCTGGGAGCCGACCGTCCGTCGCGGGCCGGATCTCGAGCGTAGCCGTCGATCCCTCGGACCCGGCGCACGTGCTGATCGGTGCGGGTGGCGGCGGCATCTGGGAGACGCGCGACGGCGGTAAGACCTGGGAGCCGCGAGCGGATGATAAGCCCTCACTCGCGATCGGCGCGATCGCATTCGACCCGTCGAACCCGGCGATCGTCTACGCGGGCACGGGCGAGGGCGACTTCTTCAGCCGCCTCGGCGTCGGGCTTCTCCGTTCGACCAACGGAGGCAGGACGTGGCAGGTGCGCGCGCGGGGCGCATTCGTCGGTTCCGGCTTCTTCGACCTCGTCGTCGACCCGCTGAACGGCAACCACGTGCTCGCTGCGACCGAGCTTGCGGTGTACGAATCGGTGAACGGCGGATCGACCTTCCGCCGCCGCCGAAACATGTGGGCCTGGGACCTCTCGATGCACCCGGCCGTTCCGGGAGACGCAGATTCGACAAAGGAGGTCTTCGCGGCGTGTGCCGACGGTCTTTTCCGGTCGACGGACGGCGGCACGACGTGGCGGCGCGTCGCCCTGCCGAATGCGCCGTCGTACTGGGAGCGCCTCGAGGTCTGCCACTGTCCTGCGGACGGCGACGTCGTCTACGTGTTCGGCGCGGGAGGAGGCGGCGCCGCGCGGCTCTACCGGCGGTCGACCTTCGGCGGCGCCTTTACGCGGATCGCGCCGCCTCGCGGCCTCGAGACGGCGCAGGCGTGGTACGACTGGTTCGCAGCCACGGCGCCGAACAACCCGGACGTCGTCTATCTCGGCGCGATCGAGGTGCACAAGGGCCGTCGCGGTGCGAACGGCCGGTGGTCGTGGTCAACAATCTCCGCCCGCGGCAGCGGCGAGTCGATCCATCCGGACC
>JALZEM010000206.1 GCA_030862005.1 Actinomycetota bacterium
TGCGCCCGATCTACGCGAAGACGGCCGCGTACGGCCACTTCGGCCGCGCCGACCACGATTTCACCTGGGAGCGGACGGACAAGGCGAACGCGCTCCGCGCCGCCGCCGGGGTCGCGGAAGAGGCCGAGGCGACCGCTTAGCGTCGCTCGGTGCGGGCGGAGGGTGAACCTGCGCCGGTTCCCGTCGCGCGCGCCGAACCTGTCCGGAACGATTCCCCCGCGGTTCCTCGCGCGCGACCACGCAACGTCGTTCCCGGGAGAGGCCGCGCGCGACCACGCAACGTCGTCCCCGAGAGGCCGCGAGCGGCTTGAAAATCCACATCGTCCCCGCGGCAGCTTGCCGCTTGCCGGCCGTCTCGGCCCCAGCCTTCGCTTTCCTCGATGGCCGCCATCGCGAGGTTTGTCTTGTTCGGGTCTCGGTCGGATGTGATTCTCGTTGCCGTGGCGAGGCTCAGCGGAGCAGAGATCAGGAAGCTCGACCCGTATGTCTTCATGGCCGTCATCGGGAAGCGCGTCATCCACCCGGGTGGGCGGCACGCGACCGAGCAGCTCCTCGCGCGCGCGGAGATTCAGAAGGGCGAGCGCGTCCTCGACATCGGCTGCGGCGTCGGGACGACCGCTATCACGATCGCTCGTCGGTTCGGCGCCGACGTGACCGCGGCCGACGTCTCGCCACTCATGCTCGAGCGCGCGCGGGCGAACGTTCGCGCGGCCGGCGTCGAAGACCGCGTGACGGTCGAGGAGGCCGACCTCCTCGCGCTGCCGTACCCCGACGATCGGTTTGATTGCGTGATCGCCGAGGCGGTGACCATGTTCGTGGACCGGCGGCGCGCCGCCCAGGCGCTCGTGCGGGTCTGCCGTTCCGGCGGGCGCGTCCTCGCGAGTGAGTTCATGTGGCGCAAGCCGCCAACGAGCGAGGCGCGTGAGGTCTTCCTCGGTGAGGTGTGCCCCGGGCTCGAGTTCGACACGCTGCAAGATTGGGTCCGCCTTTACTCGCAGGCAGGGCTCGAGGGGGTGGAGGTCGATTCGGGCGCGTTCGAGATGATGAGCCCGAAGGGGTTCCTCCGGGACGAGGGCGTCGGTGGGACCCTGAGGATCATGGGTCGGGCCGTCTCACGTCCTCCCTACGTCAGGAAGATGGCGTGGCTGATGCCGCGGATGATGCGCGCGGTGCCGTACCTCGGCTACATCGTGGTCGCCGGCCATAAGCCGAGCGCCTCCGCGCGGCCCGCGGCTCCGGCCGCGCGCGAAGTGCCGGCGTAGCAGGCCGCTTCGGCGCGGGCTACGCGGGGCGGACGAAGAGGCCGGCGGCGGCCCTCTCCGTCAGAGGCCGCTCGCCGCCGTTGAGCGTGACCATGAAGCGTCCCGCGCCCGGCTCGGCCGTGCGGAGCTCGATCCGCGTCCCCGGCACAAGGCCCTCGTCGTAGTACCAGTGGAGGAGATCGCCGTCGTGCTCCGCGAGGCGGACGATCTCGGCGCGCGCTCCCGGTTCGAGATCGGCAAGCGCCTCGAGCTCTCGGTTCTCGGCCTGCTCGACCTCGGTGTCGACGGGCCAGCCGTGAGGGCACCGGACGGGATTCCCCAACTGCGCCGAGATCCGCTCGATCATCTCCTCGGTGAACGTGTCGCCGAGCAGGTCGGCCTGCTCGTGCGCTTCCGCGGCCGTGTAGCCCATGAAGTCGGTGAGGAGCCGCTCGATGATCCGGTGCCGCCGGACGACGCGCTCAGCGAGCTCGCGCCCCTGCGGCGTCAGGATCGCCTCCTTGTGCTCGCCTCGCTCCACGAGCCCATCGGCCTCGAGGCGCTTCAGCATCTCGCCCGCCGAAGCGCGCGAGACGCCGAGCATGTCCGCGACGCGGACGGCAAGCGTGGGAGACCCCTTCGTCGTCGGCCGGTATTCGCCGACGGGAAAAGCGAGGAAGTAGATCGTTTCGATGTAGTCCTCGATCGAATGTCCCTGGGCCATGCGACGATTTTAAGTGGCTCGGCCGTCCGGCGCCGACCTCTGACGCTCGGTAAGACTTCGTGACGCGTCGTCCTCAGTCGTGCCCATGCTTGTTCGGGATGAGCGCTCCCTGCGTCCCACCGTGGCTCGCTTCTCGCACCCCGGAATACCCCCGCCTCGATCGCCGGAGCCGCTAGAGGTGCCCCGGTACGCGTCCGTCTTCCCGCTCGTCACGGCTCGCGCGCTCGCGCGTCCGTTCACGTACCTGGCGGACGGTCTCGAAAAAGGCGCGATCGTCTCTGTTCCGTTCGGGCGCGCGCGACGTCGTGGCGTCGTCGTCGAGGTCGGAGACAGCGCGCCCGCGGACGTGGAGCCCGTCGCCGTCGAACGCGTCCTCGGGAACGTTCCGGTTGGCCTCGTCGATCTGGCGCTCTGGCTGGCGGACTACTACGGGTCGACGCCGGCGCGGGCGCTGGCGCTCGTCGCGCCGCCGGCGCGGGCCCGCAGGAAAAACGCTCCGAAGCGTGTCGTCCGCGAGGAGATCGACGCCGAGGAACGGCCGGCGAAGCTGACGAAGGCGCAGGAGACTGCGGTCGGCCGCATCGTCGGATCGTTCGGCCGCCCGGCGCACTTCCTGCTCCACGGCGCGACGGGAAGCGGGAAGACGGAGGTGTACCTGCGTGCGTGCGAG
>JALZEM010000222.1 GCA_030862005.1 Actinomycetota bacterium
GCGCGCGTCCGCGGGTGGACCGGGAAGACAACGGGAATCCGGGTCGCGAGCGCGATCAGGCCCTCGACGAGCGCGGAGAGGCGTGCGGGGTCATCCACGTTCGACGGACGGTGGAGCGTGATCAGGACGTACCTTCGTTCGTCGAGGCCCGACTCGCGCCAGGCCGCGCGGTCGCGCGCGCGCCGCTCGAACTTCCGGAGCGTGTCGATCATCGTGTTCCCGACGTAGTAGACCGAGCTCTCGGCGATCCCCTCACGCGCCAGGTTTTCGGCCGCCTCCGGGCTGTGCGTGAACAGGTAGGCCGAGAGGCGGTCGGTCAACACGCGATTCAGCTCCTCCGGCATCGACCAGTCGAAGGACCGGAGCCCTGCCTCGACGTGCGCGACCGGGATCCCGCACTTCGCGGCCGTGAGCGCGCACGCGACAGTCGAGTTCACGTCCCCCGCGACGACGACCAGGTCTGGCCGCTCCTCGACGAGGGCGTGCTCGAACGCGAGCATCGTCCGGGCGACCTGCTCGGCGTGTGTCCCCGAGCCGACGCCGAGGAAGCGGTCCGGGCGCCGCAGCTCGAGGTCGACGAGGATGTCATCCGAGAGCGCCGAGTCGTAGTGCTGCCCTGTATGGACGAGAACCTGACGGATCGTCGAGCGCTGCTCGAGCGCCTCGAGCACGGGTGCCATCTTCACCAGGTTCGGCCGCGTCCCAACAGCATGGAGGATCGTGGTCACCGGGAGTGGCCTCCCGCGAGCGAGGTACGGACAAGCTCGAGCGCGTCGGGGCAAAAAGCGCCCTCGTCGCCCGGCGGCTCGCCGACCTTCGCCCGAAGCGCGGTCAGCACGGCGTCCACCTGCTCCGACTTACGCTCCACCCGGCCTGAGCGGCGCGCCGCGCGACGAAGGATGTCGAGGCCGTAGGACATCCCGCGAAGCGTAGAGACGGCGACCTGTGACGAACGGCGGGCGGCGCGCGCGCCGTGCCAGATGTAGACGTACTGCAACCACCCGAGAAATTGCCAGACCATCGGTTCGATCCGCAGCGAGTCATCGCCGGTGGATCCGCCGAGTGCGTGCCTCCCGGTGAGCGCGTTCGTCGTGCGAATCGGAAGGCCCTTCCGCCGGTACCGCGCGGATAGATCGCGGTCCTCGTAGTAGAGGAAGAAACGCGGATCGAAGCCGCCGAGCGCTTGAAACTCCTTGCGTTCGACGAGGAGCATCGCACCCCCGGCCCACTTCGGGACGCCGCGCCGCGCAAAGCGGCGTCGGGGAACGGGAAGTTCGTCCGGGCGAAGCGCGTGCAGGGTGTTCTGGAAGTAGTCGCTCACCCACGGCGGTTCCGGGTAATCGTGCTCGATCCGCTGCCGATTCCCGGCCCGGGTAACCAACGTTGGCGCGACGAGGCCGAACGGCCGCGTCAGGAGCAAGCGTTCGAGTTCTCCACGATCGACGGCAGCGACAGTCACGTCGGGGTTCAGGAAGAGGATGTGCGTCCGCGTCGATGCATCCGCGCCTGCGTTGCACGCGCGTGCGAACCCGACGTTTCCGCCGTTCTGGATGATGCGTACCGTTGCGTCGGCCGAGGCGATGCGGTCTGCCGTTCCATCGCGCGAGTCGTTGTCTACGACGATTACTTCGGCGCCGTTCAGATGCTGCGCGACGGAGGCGAGAAACGCAGCGATGCAGTGCGCCGAGTTGAAGGTCACGGTGACGACGGAGAGGTTCATGCCGTGGTCGCGTGGCCAGTCGATTCGTCAGCGCGCGCGAGGTCGAGCACGCGGATCCCTGCCGCCACGATCGCCGCCGTGAGCACGAGGCCGGGCACGCTGAACAGCTGGACGAGGGTGAGCGATCCTACGAGGACGGCGAGAAGCCACGCTGAGAGCCCGTAGAAGAACCAGTCGTAGTCGCTCCGGCGTGCTTCGCCGGCGTCCCGGCGCCGGACGAACGCGACCGTCGCCGCGAGGAGCGGGAGGTACAGAAGAATCGCTCCCACGACACCCATGGTCATGACCGCGTTGAGGATCCCGACGTCCCCGTTCCGGATCGAGTTCTGAGGAAGGTTCGCGACCGGCTTCACGTCCGGATGCCAGAAGCCGAGGCCGAACAGCCAATCGTCGCCGAGCCGGTCGAGCATGCGCTGCGAGACGTCGTAGCGGTAGCCGACGGTGCCGGTCCGGGTCGTCAGCTCCTGCACGCTCGAGACCGCGCGTTCGGATACGGCCGAAGCCGGGGAAGCAGACGAAAGGCTCGGGCCGGTGCCGCCGCTGAAGACGAACGCTGCTCCGGCGAGCACGACGCCGACTCCGACGAGGGCGGTGCGGCGGATCGGCCGGGCGGATTCTTGGCGGCGGGCGACCCAGATCGCCGTCACGACGAGAAAACCAAACGCGAGTCCAGCGTACGTCGCCCGCGTGAACTGGAAGAGCGTGCTGAGGGCGGTGATGAGCGCAACCAGCGCGCCGACGCCGCGTAGGCCACGACGACGGCCCATGAGCGCGAGCCCCGACGAGATCGCGAGGGTCGCGACGACGGCGTCGCTCATGAACGCGTAGATCCGCGTCAAGCCCTCGAACTCGCCGAGAATCGTCGGGTGAACGAGCCAGTCGTACTCGACGATGCCCAGGACGATCCCGAGCTGCGCGCATGCGTGGAGAAGGGCCGCGGCCGCAATCGTCGCGAGCAGCCCGAAGACGTCGTCGCGACGCCGCAGCCCGCCGACGAAGAGCGGGAGCAAGAGCCCGAAGTAGAGGAAGTCGCGGCCGAAGAGCGCGCCGTTGACGAGCGGAATTCCGTCGTCGACGGTGCTCGAGGCGACGATCCACGTCCACCAGAGCAGGAAGAGGGCGCTCCACCAGGCGAGCGCTCGCCACGTCCGATCTGCCGCGACCTCGCTCGCGTTGTGCAGGAGCCGAATACCGAGCAGGATCACGAGCGACGCGACGAGGACGTCGGACGGACGGAAGCTGCCGCGCTGCGCGAAGCCCTCGAGATCGACTCCTGGGACGCCGTTCAAGACGGCGACGACGAGGATGCCGGCCGCGACGCCCGCATTCCACATGGCGACCAGCGCGACGACGATGACCGCGATCCCGATCGCCGCCCAGAGCACGCCGTCCTCCATCGATACGACCCAGCCGACGGCTAGACAGATTGCGACGACGAACGCCGCACCTCCGACCGGCCGCAGCCACGCCTCGGCCAAGTTGGTACGGCGATCCGTGAGGGTCTCGTTCATCACTGCGGACGCGCCACCGCGCCGCGAAGAGCATGACCCGTGACGCCTAAGGCGTCCACCAAAACACTTCGCCGAACGACCAGGAGTGTGATCAGGTACACGGCCGCGGCGACGATGCCTCCGAGGGCAGCGGCCGCGAGATTCGTTCCCGCCGATGCCGCCGTGGCCCACCCGGCGGCTCCGGCGACCGCCGCAACCGCGGTCGGGACGACGAGGGCGGAGAGAATCCGAGCTCCGGTTCGGCGGCTCGCACGCCGTGCGAGGATGGCCGCTTCGGTGACGGACGCGGCGAGCCAGCCGAGGCCGACGGCTGCCACGCCGACGATCGGAAGCAGCGGGAGTGCGATCGCGATCCATGTCACGCCCTGGATCACGAGCGCCCGCAGCGGCGTCGATGCGTCACCGACCGCCCACAGGTAGCCGGCGACCGCAACGGAGACGGGGCCGCCGACCATGAGCCCGAGGCTCGCCCAGGGAACGACGTCGGCCGCCTCTTCCCACTTCGCGCCGAGCACGCTCGGAACGAGGGCGGGCGCCGCGCCGACGAGGGGTGCGAGCAGGACGCCAGTGCCGACGGCGACGAGCACGACCGCCCGTTCGATGATCGGACGCGGGTCTTCACCGGCGGCCAGCAGCCGTGACATCGCCGGGAACGACACCCGCCAAAGCGACGCGAAGAGAAGGAAGGGGAGCTGGAGCAGCCGGTTGGCGAGGTTCCAGAGGCCCAGGACCGCAAGGCCGCCGACGGCCGCGACGCCGACGTTCACCGCTTGGTCGCGCGCGATGCCGAGCAGGTCGAACGCCTGGATGCGGGCTCCGAATGCGACGAGGCCGCGGATCCGTGCCCAGAGGAAACGAGGGCGGGGGAGACGGACCGGCGCGATCGCGATCATGAGCCCGCTTCCGACCGCGGCGCGCGCGACGCCCGCGGTCGCAATTCCCCAGACACCCCAGCCGATCGCGACGGTGACGACCGCCCAGGCGTAGAAGCAGACGGCCTCGACGACCTCGACGAGAACGACGGGACGAAATGAGAGCCGGCGTTCGACCGCGATCACACCGGGAGTCCGAAGCGCCGCGATCGGGAGCGCGATCATCATGACGGCGGTCACGCGTCCGACTTCGCCGAACGGGAGGGCGACGGCCGCGACGAGCGCCGCCACGCCGGCGGTGACTGCGAGTTGCAGCGCCAGAAGCGCCTCCAGGTCTGCCGGCTCGGGCGGCTCGGGCCGCCGGATCAGAGCGGCGCCCATTCCGGGGCCGAGCACAACGCCGAGCGTCGTCGCGAGCGTCAGGCCGAACGCGACCGTTCCGAAATCACGTGGGAGCAGGAGCCGAGCGAGTACGACGCTTCCAACGGCGGCAAGGACCTGCACGCCGACGCCTCTCGCCGCGATGAGCGCGGCACCGGCGGCAGCTCGGCGCCGAACATCCTCGGAGGTCATCGTCTCGGCTGCGGGCGAGCCCACGCCCTCGGGCGTCGACGGTCGCCGCCCGGCGACCTCTTCCTCGGGCGTGCTGCCTATGCGACCGTCATCGGGTGCCGGCGTGTCCGCGCCGGTCTCGCGGGCGGCTCGCATGAGCGGCTCAGTACGCCCCCCTCGTCCGGTAAAGCGCCGGAAGCGTCCGGATCAGGAGCTTGAGGTCGTTGAAGAGGGACCACCCGGACACGTAGAAATAGTCCAGCTTGACCATCTCGTCGAACGGAATGTCGCTCCGGCCGAGCACTTGCCAGTAACCGGTGATGCCGGGCTTGAGATCGAGCCGCCGACGGGCCCAGCCTTCGACGAACTGGTCCTCGTCCAGGATCAGCGGCCGCGGGCCCACGAGCGACATCTCTCCCTTGGCGACGTTGATGAGCTGTGGGAGCTCGTCGAGCGAGTAGCGCCTGAGGAAACCGCCGGCGCGCGTGACCCGCGGGTCGTCCGGGATCTTGAACATCCGCGTATCGCCGCTGGTCGCGTGTTTGTTCAGGTGCGCGACCTCGTGCTTTCGCGCGTCGGCGTCGCACGTCATCGTCCGGAACTTGTAGATCCGGAAGGTCTTCGTACCGGCACCCATCCTTGTCTGGCGGAAGAAAACTGGGCCACGCGAGTCGAGCTTGATGACGGCGGCGACGGCCGCGAACAGCGGAGCGAGCAGAACAAGGCCGGTCACGGAGACCGCCAGATCGAGCGCGCGCTTCACCATTCGCGAGGAGCGCGAGAGGCGAAGCGGCGGCAGCCCGATCAGCGGAAGCCCCTCCACGGCGTGAATGCCGACGCCCTCGCCGACGAAGTCGAAGAAGCGAGGGACGATGTCGACCTGCACCTTCAGGTCCTTGAGCGAGTGAATCAGGTCGATCGTCTCCTCGTGGGACTCGCGCGAGAACGCGATGATGACGCGCTCGACGTCGAAGAGGCGCACGATCCCGAGCAGGCGGTCGGTCGAGCCGAGAACATTCACGTGCTCCAGGCCGGGCGGCCGCTCTTTCGGATCGGAGTCGACGAAGCCGACAAGGTTGACTCCGTACTCGGGGTGCTGCAGGAGCTTGCGCGCGACGAGCTGCCCGACCTCGCCCGCGCCGACGATGACCGCGTTCTGAAGGTACGCGAGGCGGCGGCGGCAGAAGCTCCGCGCGAGCCCACGGCCGATGCCGATGAGGACGATCGCGAGCGCCCAGAAGCTGAGGAGCTTCGGAATGTCGATCCCGACGAGCCCTGTGAGCCACGATCCGACGAAGAACATCCAGGCGCCGACCGTGACCATGTGGAAGACGCCGACCACGTCGTCCGCGGTCGAGTGGTCCGTCCGCTCCTCGTCCCGCTCGTAGAGACCGTAGAGCTTGGCGACGACGACCCAGAGCGGCAGGGTCGCCATGAAGATGAGGTACTCGGTCGCCGGATTGATCTTGTCGTTCGGCTCGAAGTCGAGGCCGAACAGGGTCTGCGCGACCAGGAAGGCGATGCTCAGGCCGAGCAGGTCCGCGAAAAGGAGCATGCGCCGGACGAGCCAGCCGCGGCGCCTGACGACCGCCGTCCGCCGCCTCCGATCGAGGATCTCCCGCGTCCGCGGATCCAGCGTCCCGGTGATCTCGTCGAGGGTCGCGCCCTGCTGAATTGCCGCCCGCTCGGTCACGTTCATCCGACGTGCTGCCTTTCGCGGTCGCCCGACCGGCGGTAGTAGTAGTTGTCGTATCCGTACCCTTCTTCGGAGTCCGCACCGGTGAGGACGAAGCCCAGCTTCGCCGCGGGCGACGTCTCGAGGACACGTTGGACTTCGCCGAGCATGGGGCGGCGGAGGACGTTCAGCCGAGCGACGAGGAGAAGCGCGTCGACCTTCGCGCTCAGCGTCAGCGCGTCGCCGACGTGGAGGAGCGGCGGGGCGTCGACGATGACGATGTCCGCTCGTTGACGGAGCTCGTCCACGAGCTCGCTCAGCGTCTGGCTTCCGACGAACTCGCCCGGATTCGGGGGAAGCGGCCCCGAGGGGAGGATCTCGAGTGTCCCCTCAATCGCGGCGGCGCCATTTCGACCACCGACCGCCGCCCCCTTCTCCACCTGAGACGCCTCCGACACGGCGACGCTCGCAATCGCCTCGTCGAGCTCCGCATGCCCGAGTGCAACGTCGGTGATCCCGGGCCGGCCGCCGAGCCGGAAGAAACGGTCGAGGAACGGGCGACGAAGGTCGAGGTCGACGAGGATCACGCGCCGGCCCGTACGCGCCAAGGCGACGGCAAGGTTCGCCGCGGTCGTCGACTTCCCCTCGGACTGGACGGCGCTCGTGATCATGATCGTGCGTACGCCGCGGTCGAGGTTCACGAAGTCGAGGTTCGTACGGAGCATCCGGAACGCCTCCGCCTGGACGCCGTGCGGCTCCGCGAGCATCGCGAGTCGGTTCTTCCCGCGCAGCCGCCGCGGCGGCTCCGGGAGGCGCGCGAGGAGGGGCAGTCCGAGCCGGTCGCCGATCTCGTCCGCCGAGCGCAGCCGCGTGTCGAGCGTCTCGCGCAGGAACGCGAGGCCGATGCCCAGGAGGAAGCCGAGGATGAGGCCGAGCACGCCGCGGCGGAACGGCTGCGGCTGGACCTGGTACGCGGAGCCGGCCTCGACGAGGTACGCGTTCGTGCCGCCGAGGACCTTGATCGTCCGGAGCTGCTCGCGCTGGGACACGAGCGAGTCGTAGATCGCGGAGTCACGCTCGCCGCGACTCTCGAGCGAGGCGATCTGCGACTCGACCTCTTTTAGGGCATCGCTGATCGGCGCCGTGTCGAGCTCGCGCCGATACGACGTGAACTCGCGCGCGTACGCTTCTGAGAGGCGCTCTGCGAGCGCGGGGCTCGTGTCGACAATGGAGAAGAAGAGCAGGTCGGCCTCCGGGTCGGGCGTGACGGAAAGCGCGCCGAGAAGTGCGCCGGGCGACCGGTCTTCGAGGTCGACGGCATCGAGGACACGCTTGGCGAGAGCGCTGGTCCGTGCGACGTCGGCCTGCGTCTGCGCCGTGCGCTCCGGGTAGAACATGTTCGGATCCTGAAGGCCGCTGAGCGACGAGGAGACGTTCTGCCTGCTCAGGAGGACGGATGTCGTCGCCTGGTAGAGCGGCACCTGGCGCAACGCCAGGAGGACGGCCGCCGTCGGCACGAGAACGGTCGCGGCCAGGATCAGGAACTTGCGCCTCCGCAGAACGCGCAGGTACTCGCTGAGCTTGGACTTCTCCCCGGAGACTCGCTCAGGCCGCATTCGTACCCCTCCAACCCGCTCTCCCAAGCGGGTCTCGCCGCTTATCCCGCCCGGCGGGACTTGTCAGGCGCCGATGCGCCGACTGCGTCCAAGTATGCACCCTTTTCGCAAAAATGGAAGCGTTTTACCTGTTTCCCGGAGTTTTCGACGTCCCGGGCGACCGCAGATCAACTAGCCGGAAGAACGGCACTTCCGGTCCGTCCGGTGTTCGCGCGTGCAACCGACGCCGCAGGCTACGCGGCGCGTGCCATCTTACTTGCGTAGAGGCGCCGGTCCGCGAGCTCGAAGAGCTGCTCGTGCGGGCCAGTGATCTCGCTCAGGTACGCGGCGCCGAAGCTCGCGGAGATCTTCGCCGGAACGCGCGACAGCATGCGTGTCGCGAACGCATCGACGGAGTTCGTGTCTGCTTGAAGAAGGAGTGCGGCGAACTCGTCGCCGCCGAGCCGGCCGACAGCGTCGGTCTCGCGCGCCGTTTCCGCAAGCGCGGCAGCGAATGCCCGCAGGAGGCGATCGCCTTCCTGGTGACCTTCCGTGTCGTTCGTCTCCTTGAAGTTGTCGAGGTCGAAGAGGACGAGCGCGATCCGGCCGCGGTAGCGGCGAGCGCGGCTCGCTTCGGCCGCGACGGCCGCATGGAACGCCTGGTGGTTCAATAGACCCGTCAACGGATCCCGACGCGCCCGGTCGGCGAGGTCGTCGGTCACGTGCTCGAAGTAGAGGATGAGGCACCGGTCGAGCGTCGCGCGTGCGGCTTGCTCGCCGCGCCGCTCGAGGACGCGTCCGAGCGCGAGGAGCTCTCCGGCCACCTCGCGGGAGGAGAACCCCGCGCCCTCGCGCTCGCGGCCGTGCGCGATCGCGACGAGCGCTGCGTCTCCGCCTCCGCGGAGCGCCTCCACGAGCGACGGCAGGCTCCCGAGCTGGCCGAGCCGCCCGAGACCGTCGAGTGAAGGGGCTGCGCCCGAACGGAGCGCCTCCTCGACGCTCTCGATCGCAACGTCCCATGGCAGGCCGCGCACCATCCCACGAACGAGCGTAAAGAGGGCGTCGGCTAGTGCCGGCGGCTCTTAGCTAAAACCCGATCGTCGGACTTCGGCGTCCACGATCAGGCTGATGAAGGCAACCTCCGAGGGCCGCGCGGCCTCCGCTTCCCGTGCTCCCGGGGAGCTTCTGGACCGACATGGGGAGGCCGTGGCGCGCGTAGACGACGCCGTGGGCGTCTCGCGAAGACACCGGCAGCTCCTAAGCTTGATGTGAATGTCGAGGTCGCTTCTGCCCTGGCGCCGCTGAGCACCGCGGATCACTTGGCAGAACGACTCCCGGTTTCCCGGCGGATCACGTAATCGCGAGGACGCACATCTCCGAGCGCGAGAGGCGACGCACGAGTCGCGCCGTTCGTCGAAGCAGCGGGCGGGTCGGAGCACCGACGATCGGGAGCGAGGGGAATGCGAGATTGAACGTGGGTGCGAAGGCGACTCGCGAAAATCCGCAGGTCAGGAGAAGCCGCTTCATCGTCTCTCTCGTGTAGTACGAGACGTGGAGGGGCGGCCGGATGTAGTGCCAGCGCACTCCTTGGAGCCGCGCCCGAGCGGAACCAAGATCGCCGGTTGTCACGAGCAGAGCGCCACCTTCGCGAATGAGCCCACGCGCCGCGGTGAGGGTCGGACGCGGATCCGGAATGTGCTCGATGACTTCGATCATCGTCGCAGCGTCGAACCAATCGGCGAAGCGATCCTCGGACAACTCGCCGACGACGACGGGATGGCCGTGCACGCGCGCCTCCGCCGCAGCCACGTGCGAAATCTCCTGTCCGACTCCATCCCAGCCCTGCTCCTGCGCCACGTCAAGGAGCGCGCCCGCTCCGCACCCGATGTCGAGAAGGCGACCCGGGCCGCCAACTTCCGCGGCAAGGAGCGCTAGCCAGTATTGTCGCCGAGCCACGAAGGCGGGCTCGGGATCCCGGGCTTCCGGGATCAGGGCTGAATCGTCGCACCCTCGACCGTAGTTGTAATCCTCGCCGTAGAGGAACTCGGCATGGAACGAGGGAGGCAGTGCCGCGCGGACGAAGCCGCACAGCCCGCAAC
>JALZEM010000225.1 GCA_030862005.1 Actinomycetota bacterium
GACGCCGCGAAGCCGAGGCGATAGACGACGTTGTCGAGCCGAAGCTCGAGCATCCGCAGGAGCTCCTCGCCGGTGATGCCCGAGCGGCGCGAAGCCTTCTCGTAGTACCCGCGAAATTGCTTCTCGAGGATCCCGTAGTAACGGCGCGCCTTTTGCTTCTCGCGGAGCTGGAGCAGGTACTCGGACTGCTTGATCCGGCCGCGTCCGTGCTCCCCCGGCGGGTAGCTGCGCCGCTCGACCGAGCACTTCTCGGTGAGGCACCGCTCGCCCTTGAGGAAGAGCTTCATCCCTTCGCGCCGGCACGCGCGGCACTTCTTGCCGAGGTTCTCGCGCGCCATCGGCTAGCGATCACCCTTTGCGGAGATCGTGCCTTCGGGGCGTCGAAAAGCACGCGCCAAGCCCGCACGCACGTCGCGGTGGTAGTTGAACGCGGACGCGTGTACGGGCGCGACTGCGGGTGCGACTTGGAGCCGCTTAGCGGCGATTCCCAGAGTGCGAGATTCGCGAAGGGGGATCGCCATTTAAACCCTCCGCCGCTTCTTCGGGCGGACGCCGTTGTGCGCCTGCGGCGAGACGTCGCGCACGCCGAGGATCTCGAGCCCCGCCGCCTGCAGCGAGCGGATCGCCGTCTCACGACCCGAGCCAGGCCCCTTCACGAAGACCTCGACCTTCTGAAGACCGTGCTCCATTCCCTTCTTCGCGCACGCGTCGGCGGTGACCTGCGCGGCAAAGGGCGTCGACTTGCGCGAGCCCTTGAACCCGGCCGACCCGGCGCTCTCCCACGCGATCACGTTGCCCTCCTTGTCGGTCAGGCTGACGATCGTGTTGTTGAACGACGTCTTGATGTGCGCCTGACCGATGGCGATGTTCTTCTTGACCCGCCGGCGCGCGCGTCCCTTGGTGGCTTGTCTCCGTGGGGGTGCCACTACGTCTTGGTCGCTGCCTTCTTGCCGCGCCCGACCGTCTTCTTCGGCCCCTTCCGCGTCCGCGCGTTCGTTTTCGTCCGCTGGCCGTCGACCGGGAGGCCGCGCCGGTGGCGGAACCCGCGGTACGAGCCGATCTCCTGCAGCCGCTTGATGTTCTGCGACCGGTCTCGGCGCAGGTCGCCCTCGACCTGGAGGTTGCCGTCGATGTAGTTGCGCAGCCGCGTGATCTCAGCGTCCGTAAGGTCGCGGACCTTCTCGTCGTTCGAGAGGCCGAGCTCGCCGATCACCTTGCGAGCGGTCGCGGGGCCGATTCCGTAAATGTAGGTGAGGCCGACCTCGAGCCTCTTCTCGCGGGGAAGATTAACTCCTGCAATTCGCGCCATTAGCCTTGCCTCTGCTTGTGTCGCGGGTTGGTGCAGATGACCAGCACGCGGCCGTGCCGCTTGATCACGCGGCAGCGGTCGCACATCGGCTTGACAGATGCTCTAACTTTCATGAGATTCGCGCCTCCGGCCACAGCGAAGCTACGCGTGGCCGCGAACACATCATCCTAGCAAAGACCTTTCGCGCGCCTCCGTGAGAATCCTGGGGCCATCCTCGGTGACGGCAACCGTGTGCTCGAAATGCGCGGAGAGCGAGTTGTCTCGCGTCGAGATCGACCAGTGGTCTTCCGCGACGTAGACGTCGCCGCTGCCCGCGTTGATCATCGGCTCGATCGCGAGGGTCATCCCCGGTGCGAGCTTCGGTCCGCGTCCGGGCTCGCCCCAGTTCGGAATCTGGGGCTCCTCGTGCATCGAGCGCCCGACGCCGTGGCCGACGAGCGAGCGGACAACGGAGAACCCCGCCGCCTCGGTCGTCTGCTGGACGGCCGCCGAGATGTCGCCGACATGGTTCCCCGGCCGCGCCTGCTCGATTCCGGCCGCGAGCGCGGCCTGGCCGACGTCCAGCAGGCGCTGCGCCTCGGAGTCGATCTCGCCGACAGGGAACGTGTACGCGGAGTCGGCGACGAAGCCGTCGAGCGTGACACCGACATCGATCGCGAGCACGTCGCCCTCATCCAGCCGGTACGACCCGGGGATCCCGTGGACGACCATCGAGTTCGGCGAGGCACAGATCGAGCGCGGATACCCGCGGTAGCCCTTGAACGTCGGGACGCCGCCCTGAGAGCGGATGTAGTCCTCCGCGATCTCGTCGAGCTCCGCGGTCGTGACACCGGGCTCGACCGCGTCGCCGATCGCCGCGAGCGTGTCGACGACGACCCGCCCCGCACGCGCCATCGCTTCGATCTCCTCTGCGGACTTGCGGATGATCAACAGTCACCCTCAGCGGAGATCGTGCCCGCCGGCGGCGAAAAGCGCGCCAGGTTAGGACGCAAGGAGCGTTCGTAGCCGGAGGCTACGGGCGCGACTGAGGACGACGGCGGGGGGTGGATGAGGGGGGTATCCCCCCTCATAGCAGCCGACCGGTGAGTGCGAGATGTGATGATGGGGCGCTGCATCAACGCGCGGCCGTCGTCTCCAAAACGCTCAGCACTTCGGCGAAGACCTCATCGATCGTGCGGTCGGCATGAATCCCGACCAGTATCCCTTTGGTCCTGTAGTAGGCGACGAGCTCGTCGGGGACGCGCATGGTCTCCATCCGCCGGTGGATGATGTCCGGCGTGTCGTCCCTCCGCCCCTGCCCGAGAGCGCGCTTCAGCAGCCGCTGCTCCGCCATCTCCTCCGGGAGAAGGAAATGAAGGACGACGGCGATCTCTCCTCGGTCGAGCTCGTCGAGCATCTCGTCGAGTGCCTCGGCCTGCGTCATCGTCCGCGGAAACCCGTCCAGGACGAACCCATCGGCCGTGTCGGCCTCCTCGAGCCGGTCGCGGACCTTCCCGATGATTATTTCGTCGGGGACGAGCTCGCCGCGGTCGTTGAACGACTTCACCATCCTGCCGAACGGGGTGTCGGCGGCGATCTCCGCTCGGATGATGTCGCCGGTGTTGATGTGCGGAAGCCCTGTCTCCGATGTAAGGCGCTCGGCCTGCGTGCCCTTGCCGGCGCCCGGCGGGCCGAGGATCACGACGTCCAGCGGCATCGGCTATAGGCCGCCGTTGCTGGTCGCGTGGGCGAGCGCGTTCCGGACGTCGGCGAAGACCTCCTCCTCGGCGCCGTCTGCGGCGACCGCGGCAAGAATTCCCTTGTCTCTGTAGTAGTCGATCACAGGCTCGGTCTCGTGGCGGTAGACGTCGAAGCGGTGACGGATCACCTCCGGGATATCGTCGCGGCGCCCCTGCGCACGCGCGAGTAGCCGTTCGACCGCCGCATGTTCGGGAAGTTCGAGCCCGATTACAAGCGCGAGCCGTCGGTCGAGCTCCTCGAGGAGGTCGTCGAGCGCCTCTGCCTGGTGGAGCGTACGCGGGAAGCCGTCGAGGAGGACGCCGCTCCCGGTGTCCTCGAGCAGGAGGCGGGCGCGCATCACCCTGATCATGAGATCGTCGGAAACGAGCTCTCCGCGGTCGTAGACGGACTCGACCTCCTTCCCCAGCGGCCTCCCCTCGTTGATCGCCAACCGAAGCATGTCGCCTGTGCCGATATGTGCGATGCCTGTCTCCGCAACCACGCGCTTTGCCTGTGTTCCTTTGCCCGCGCCGGGTGGGCCGAGAATCACGATGTCCAGCGCCATCGGCTAGGACCCCGATCGTTCGGAGGGACGCAGGCGAAGAAGCATGAGTCGCCTACCGGAGAAAGCCTTCGTAGTGCCGCATCATCATCTGCGACTCCATCTGGCGCATGGTGTCGAGCGCGACGCCCACCACGATCAGGATCGACGTGCCTCCGAGCGCGGCCGACGTAGCTTGCGAGAAGCCGCCGTACCGGATGAAGAGGGTCGGCAGCGTTGCGACGAGCGCGAGGTAGAGCGACCCCGGAAGCGT
>JALZEM010000250.1 GCA_030862005.1 Actinomycetota bacterium
CGCCGGTGTTGTCGCCCCCGGACGTGCCGTCGTTCCCGCGCGTGCGGTCGCCGTCGCCGGTGTTGTCGCCCCCGGACGTGCCGTCGTTCCCGCGCGTACGGTCGCCGTCGCCGGTGTTGTCGCCCCCGGACGTGCCGTCGTTCCCGCGCGTGCGGTCGCCGTCGCCCCTGTCGTCCTCGTCGTCGACGAGGCCGTCGTCGTCGTCGACGTCGTTCTTTCGTGCATCGATCTCTGCAATGTCAGCGCCGGCATCGGAGCCGGGCCAGCCGACGAACGCCGCGCCGACTCCCCCGACGCCGAGCCCGAGCGCCACAGCGAGAACTGCCAGTTTTCCAAGTCCCATCGTGTTCCCCCTTTTCCACATCGGGTTCGTCACTCGTCGGCAAGGATTCCCGCGCCCCGTGAGATGGCGGTAAGGGCGCCGTGAGAAAGCTCTAATGTGGCCCGAAGACGCTCGACCGCACGCGTCCGCCGGGCCGGAAGAGACCGAGCCGCGGGCGCGGCAGGGCTGAAACCCAGGGCTCGAGTGTCTCGGCGAGCATGCGGGCCGTCGGTCGGGCCTGGGGACGCTTCTCCAGGCACGCGTAGATCGTCTCGGCGAGTGCGGTCGGCACGGAGGCTGGAAGCGGGCGCGCATCAGTGGCGAGCTGCGGGTAGCGGTCCGTTGGGCTCAGCCCGTCCACGTCGGTCGGCATTGCGAAAGGCAACGTCCGTGCGAGCGCCTCGTAGAGCGTGACTCCCAATGCCCAGACGTCGCTCGGCGGCCCGATCTCGCTGAAGCGCGCGGGCACACACTGCTCCGGAGCCATGTACGCATCCGTACCGGTCGCACTCGCCAGGAAGGCCGCGTCGTCTATACGCGTCGCGACGCTCAGGTCGATCAAGCGCGGCGGCGCTGACATGATGACGTTGCGTGGCTTCACGTCGAGGTGGACGAAGCCGCGCCCGCTCATGTAGTGCAGGGCGGAACAGAGCTCGAGCGCGAGGGGGAGAAGCTGCTCCATGATGACGCCGTAGCGCCTGAGGAGGGTCGAAAGCCGCGGACCGTCGAGGTGCTCGAGCACGATGTGTGGGCGCGCGCCGCCGGGGACCGCGCCGAAGAAGCGCACGATCGCGGGGTGATCGAGCGCAGCGAGCGCCTCGATCTCTCGCTCGAGCGCCCCGAGCGTCAACCGATCGTGGACGAGGTGAGGACGGACGATCTTCGCGACGACGATCGTCAGAAGCGTGTCGTCCCAGGCGGCGTACGCCTCGTACCGGTAGCCGCCCCCGAGCGAGCGGACGGCGTACCGCCCTGGGGCGATCTTGTCGCCTTCTTCGAAGTTCCAGGATTCCGCGTCATCCACGCTGGGCCGGAGCGTACGCTCAGGCGATGAGTCCCTGCTAAGACGAAAATGAGAAGATTCTCACGGTTCTCTCATCACGGTCTTTCGCGCGGGCGCAAACATCCTCGGCGTGCGCGTCTTGGCGTTGATCCTGTTCCTTTTCGCGCTCGTATCGGGGTTCAGTGCGGTATACGAGTGGCGTGGGCCGACGGGAGGCACGACCGTGCCGCCGATCCAGCTTCGCCTCGAACCTCGGGCTGAAGAGGAGGAGCGCAGACGGACGAACAAGCGCCCGCCGAAGCGCGACGTCCGCACTCCGAACGGCGGCGGATCCACGAGCGACGGTGGCGCTGTCCCGGCGGCTCCGGCGCCTGCTCCAGCGGGGACCGGCGACGTCGCCGGCGATGACGACGTCGCCGGCGATGACGGCGGCGGAGACGGCGGCGGAGACAGTGACGACGACGCAGACGGTGACGACGGCGGAGACGACGATGGCGACTGAGCCTCGCGACAACGTGCGGCCTCGTTGGTTGCCGGGTCGATTCCGGACCCGTGTCCTCGTCTTCTTCATCGGGCTCCTTGCGCTGACGGTCGTCTCGTCGGTCCTCGTCACCCGAACCGTGCTGCTCGTGCGCCTCGATCAGCGAATCGACAACGAGCTAAGCCAGGAGGCGGCCGAGCTGCGAAGACTGGCAACCGGAAACGATCCGGAGACGGGCCGTCCGTTCGGCCCGCGCGTACGGCGGATCTTCGACGTCTACCTCGAGCGAAACGTGCCGTCGCGCAACGAGGCGCTGATCACGTTCGTGGGCGGAGAGCCGTTCCTCCGGAGTCGGCAGGTCGTCCCGTACAGGCTCGACCGCGATCCTGCCCTCGTCGCGCGGTGGGGCTCGCTGCGGATGACCGACCGCGGTCGGGTCCAGACGCCCGCCGGCCGCGTCGAGTACCTCGCCGTTCCGCTGCGGGTTGACGGCAACGATGGCGGTGTCTTCGTGGCGGCCATCTTTCGCGACCGTGCAAGGACGGAGACCGACGAGGCAGCACTGGCCGCCGGGGCGGTCGGGCTTGTCGTGCTCCTCTTCGGGTCCCTGCTCGCGTGGCGGCTGGCTGACCGGGTCGTCGGACCCGTCACGGAGCTTACGCGGACGGCCCGCGCGATCTCGGAGAGCGATTTGAGTCGCCGCATCCCAATCCGAGGCCGCGACGAGGTTGCCGAGCTCGCGGCGACGTTCAACGACATGGTCGGCCGGCTCGAGCGCGCGTTCGCGTCGCAGCGGCGCTTCATCGACGACGCGGGCCATGAGCTCAAAACGCCGCTGACGATCGTCCGCGGTCACCTTGAACTGCTCGACGACGATCCGGAGCCGCGTCGGGAGACGATCGAGCTCGTGATGGACGAGCTCGACCGGATGGCGCGGATCGTCGACGATCTGCTTCTCCTGGCCAAGCGAGAGCAGCCGGATTTCCTCGACCTTGCGACGCTCGACGTCGCCACGCTCACGGACGAGATCCACGCAAAGGTGAAGGCTCTGGCCGACCGGCCGTGGACGCTCGAGGGGAGGGGCCGGGGAGTGATCGTCGCCGATCGCCACCGCTTGACCCAGGCGGTCGTCCAGCTCGCGCACAACGCGGCCCGTTACAGCGACGGCGGCGCGCCGATCGCCCTGGGGTCGGTTGTCGAGAAAGGCGTCGCGCACTTCTGGGTTCGCGACCGCGGCCCGGGGCTCGCGGCCGGCGAGACCGAGCGGATCTTCGGGCGCTTCCACCGCGGGACCGCGCCAGGGCGCTCTGAGGGAGCGGGGCTCGGGCTCGCGATCGTGAAGGCGATCGCCGAGGCGCATCATGGGCACGTCGATGTCGAGACCACGCCCGGTATCGGGTCGACGTTCTCGATCGTCGTCCCGATCGACCAGCCGCCGCGTGACGAGGCAGGTGGAGGCGCGTGAGCCGCATCCTGATTGCGGAAGACGAGTCCCGGATCGCGTCGTTCCTCGAGAAAGGCTTACGTGCGAACGGGTTCGCGACGGAGGTGGCGTCGAACGGCGAAGAGGCGATCTACCGCGCGCGGTCCGGGAAGTTCGACCTTCTCATCCTCGACATCGGATTGCCGCGAAAGGATGGCTTCGAGGTACTCCGCGAGCTACGCGCGGCCGGCGGACGGCTTCCCGTCCTCATCCTGACCGCCCGCGACAGCGTGAGCGACACAGTCGCGGGACTCGAGGGCGGAGCCGACGATTACATCACGAAGCCCTTCCGGTTCGAGGAGCTTCTCGCGCGCGTGCGCGTCCGGCTTCGGGGCGAGCGGGCTGCCGAGCCGACCGTTCTCCGCGTTGGCGACGCCTCGCTCGATTTGCGGACGCGACAGGCGGTGGTCGCGGACAAGGTTCTCGACCTCAGCGCTCGCGAGTTCGCGCTCGCGGAGGTCTTCTTCCGCCATCCGGGTCAGGTGCTGAGCCGCGAGCAGTTGCTCAGCCACGTGTGGGGATACGACTTCGATCCAGGCTCCAACGTCGTCGACGTCTACGTCGGGTATCTGCGGCGCAAGCTCGGCAAGGCGCGAATCTCGAGCATCCGGGGCATGGGCTACCGGCTGGAAAAGGAGCCACGACACTCGAGGTGAGCGCGACCTCATCGCCGGCAGCGGAGTGGAAGGCGCTGCGCGGGGTATAGGGAGGGGATGACACAAGGAGAGCTGTTCGGGACGGCGGCGCCGCTCATCCCGGATCGGCCCACGCTCTCCGCGGTGCGCGAGGCTGCCAAGGGGTGCAAGGCGTGCGACCTCTGGCGGTCGGGCACGCAGACCGTCTTCGGCGAAGGTGCGGCAGGCGCGGCGGTGATGTTCGTCGGTGAGCAGCCGGGGAACGACGAGGACCTCGCGGGTCATCCATTCGTCGGCCCCGCCGGCCGCGTGCTCGATGAGGCGCTCGCGGCGGCGGGGATCGACCGGAAGCAGACGTACGTCACCAACGCCGTCAAGCACTTCAAGTGGGAGCCGCGCGGGAAGCGGCGCATCCACCAGAAGCCGAACTGGGCCGAGATGACCGCGTGTCGCCCGTGGCTCGAGACGGAGATCGAGCTCGTGAAGCCGAAGGTCATCGTCTGCCTCGGCGCGACGGCAGCTCAGTCGCTCCTCGGCCGGCAGTTCCGCGTAACGAAGCAACGTGGCGTCCCGGTCGAGTCCGACCTCGCACCCGTCGTCATGGCGACGGTGCATCCGTCTTCGATCCTCCGCGGACCGCCGGAGGACCGTCAGCAGTCGATGCAGGACTTCGTCGCGGACCTCCGCGCGGTTGCGAAAGCGATGGCGGCCTAGGAGCCGACGCCGCCGTCGTGACCCTCGTCCTCTAGGTCGCGCCGAGGAGCGCGCGGACGTCGTCGGCCGTTACGGCCGGCGCCCGACAGGCGAAGTTCTCGCAGACGTACACGGCGGGACGGCCCTGGACGACGCCCTTCCCGGCCAGGAGCGGGACGCGTGCGGCCGCCTCGTCCTCGGCGCCGGCGGAGAACGCGAAGACGGCGTTCGGCTCGAACGGCGTGAGCGCGGCCCGGCGAAGGTCGAGCGTCGCGGGGTCGTCGGGCGGCCCCACGACGGCGATCTCGCGTGACGCCGAGAAATGGAGGTCGAGCGCACACAGCATCCAGCCGACGGCGCTCGGCGCGCGCTCCACGAGGGGGAGCGCGAGGCGGAACGCCGAAACCGCGCGTTGCTCGAACTCGCCGTCCCCGTAAAGGCGCGCCAGGCGAAGGAGGACGAACGCGATCATCGAGTTCCCTGACGGCGTGGGGTGGTCGTCGAACTCCTTTCGCCTCGCGACGAGCCCGTCGCCGTCGTGCGCCGCGACGAAGAACCCGCCCTGCTCGACGTCGGCGAACAGGTCGACCGCGAGGTCGGCTAGGCGGCGTGCGTCCTCGAGCCACCGAAGCTCGCCGGTGGCAAAGTAGAGCTCGAGGAGGCCGTTAGCGACGTTCGCGTAGTCCTCCAGGTACGCGTCGATCTTGGCGACGCGTCCGCGGTACGTGCGCAGAAGGCGTCCCCGCTCGTCCGAGAGCGAGTCGAGCAGAAACGTTGCGAG
>JALZEM010000283.1 GCA_030862005.1 Actinomycetota bacterium
GGCCCGCACGGATCGCCACGCCGCCGCGCCGCCAGCGTCCCGTTCGCTCGCACCCGCGCGCGCGGCTCGTGAGCGCGGACGAGCGTCGCGAGGGCGACGCACGCGAGCCCGTCTCGTACACGATCGCCGGCTACATGGCGGCCGTCGCGCTCGTCGCGGGCGTTCTCGCTGTGATCTGGTATCCCGGCCGCGTCGGTCCCGCGGCGATCCTCGTCGCGCTGATCGCGGCCGCGATGGGCGGTCCGCAGCGGCGACTCGCTGCGGCTGCGCTCGTTGTCGCGACAGCGTGCTGGTTCGTCGGGATGGTGCTTGCCGTCGTGTTCGAGCGGCCGATCTTCTAGCGCCGGTCGTTCGCACGGCTTTCGGCTCATTGTCCCTCTAAAGGGGGATAGGTAAGAGGCCGATAGACGTATGGAATCATGCGTCTATTGGATTACCGCGTCGGTCGGCACATCCTCAGCTTCAAGGTGCGCCTCGTCGGGTATTTCCTGCTGCTTGCTCTACTGCCGCTCCTCGGTGCGCTTTGGGCGTTCAGCGAGGTCGCTGCCCGGGGCGAGACGGGCCGTGCGGATGCGCGCCTGAACGCCGGCCTCCGCGTCGCGGTCGCCGACTTCAACGGACGCGTCAAGAACGCCGAGCAGACGGCCGACTCGCTCGCACGCGCTACGGGCTTCCAGCAGGTGTTGGTGGGGAAGAACCGCGTCGCGCTCGGCCGTCTCTACCGCGAGGTGCCGAATGCAGCCTTCGTCGCAAACGGCCAGTTCATCGCGGGATCGCCGCCGCCGCCGCTGGCCGTCAGGCGCTCCGCCAAGGTTTTCGACGCGCGGGGCACGCTGCTCGGCCGCGTCGTCGTGTCGGTTCCGCTAGACGGGGAGCTCGTCGCGGAGCTCGGGACGAACCCCGGGCTCGGCGTCACGGATCGCCTCGCACTCGTCGCCGGAGACCGCGTCGTCTTCGGCCCGCGGGGTCTCGCTCGCTCCACGCTTCCCTTCGAGCAGGCAGGAAACGTCACGGCCGGCGGCGAGACGTTCCGCGCGCTCGCGACCCCGCTTGCGGGCCGCCCCGCCGCGGCGACCCTCGTCGCTCTCGCTTCCAAGGCGGCGATCGACGCGGAGGCAGCGCAGCTTCGCCGTCGCATTCTCTTCCTCGCCGCGATGGCGCTCGCCGCCGCGGCGGCGCTCGCCTACGGCCTCGGACGGATGATCGTCCGCTCGCTGAAGGAGCTCGCAGATGCCGCGGGGGCGATCGCACGTGGGAATTTCTCCTCGCGCGTGCCTGTCCGGGGTGGAGATGAGTTCGCCTCCCTGGGGCAGGCGTTCAATCACATGGCGGCCGAGCTCGAGGCGCGGATCGAGGAGCTCGCGTGGGAGCGAACGAAGACGAGCGACGCAATCTCGCGCTTCGGCGAGGCGCTCGCCGCAACACACAATCCGTACGTCTTGCTCCCGGTGATCCTCGAAAGCATGGTCGAGGCGACGGGCGCCGCAGGCGGACGCCTTATCGTCGACGGCGTCGAGGTTGAGCGCGCCGGGAGCCCGGAGACCGGCGGCGAGCCGCTCACGATTCCGCTCGGGCACGAGGGCGACGCGTCGAACGTCCTCGTGATCGTCCCGCGGGCCGGCGGGTTCAGCGACGAAGCAAGCCACCTCGTCCACTGGCTCGCGTCGCAGGCCCGAACGGCGCTCGAGAACGCGAGCGTCCATCGGAGGCTCGAGTTCGAGGCCGTCACGGACGGTCTCACGGAGCTTCCGAACCGCCGCCAGTTCGAGGAGTCGCTCGCGACCGAGCTTACGCGCGTCGAGCGCTTCGGCGGCTCACTCGCGATCATCGTGGCGGATCTCGACGACTTCAAGCAGGTGAACGAC
Organism: Actinomycetota bacterium; assembly: GCA_030862005.1. Classification (GTDB taxonomy): domain Bacteria; phylum Actinomycetota; class Thermoleophilia; order Gaiellales; family Gaiellaceae; genus JACCYG01. The sequence goes on from JALZEM010000283.1 coordinate 1,866, forward strand.
CGACACGGCCATCTTGCGGGTGACGACGTCATCCGCGACTTCGCGGACGTTCTCCAGGCGAATGTCCGCGCGATCGATACGGCCGCACGTTACGGCGGGGAGGAGTTCGCCGTCCTACTCCCCGGGACGGGGATCGAGGATGCGGAGCGAGTCGCCGAACGCATTCGTGCGACCATGGCCGACCGGGGGATCGAGACCTTCCCCGGCGCCGTCGTCACCGTGACCGCAAGCTTCGGCGTCGCAGCGTATCCCGAAGAACCGACCGAGGAAGCGTTGTTCGCCGCAGCGGACCGCGCGCTCTACCGTGCGAAGGCCGCGGGTAAAAACCGAGTGGTTGCGGCCCGCGCGGCCGCCGTCCGGCCGGACGCTTAAGCTCCGTCTCCGGCGGTTGATGGTTGACCGCGATAGACATTCGTTTACAATCGCCCACTTCGTGTGGAACCCACGACCACGGAGGTGCGAATGGAAACGGCTTTCGCCCGAGTGATCGAGGAACACCTCGAGCTCAAACGCCGGAACTCGCAACTCGACAGTGACATGCCCCTCAAGCGTTATCGGGTCGATGACCCGTTCGAGAACCATCCGCTGTTCAAGACCGAAGAGCAGGCGCGGATCGAAGATACGCTCGACGGCAGTGAGCCGGACCTGAACGCAACCGTGCTCGCATGGCCGCAGCCCGAGG
>JALZEM010000263.1 GCA_030862005.1 Actinomycetota bacterium
CGTCCGCGGAGGGAGAAAGGAAAGGGTAGGAGACCGACATGGCCGCAACGCGCGAGGAGATCTACGAGCAGGTGAAGGACGTCCTAACCGATCAGCTCGGGATCGAAGAGAGCGAGATCACCGAGGAGGCGTCGTTCCAGGAAGATCTCGACGCGGACTCGCTCGACCTCGTCGAGCTGATCATGGAGCTCGAGGATCAGTTCGGGGTCAAGATTTCCGACGAGGACGCCCAGCAAATCCAGACCGTCGGTCAGGCCGTCGACTACATCTCCACCCGACAGTAAGGAGGCCGAAGCGAGCGTCGCGCACGAGGACCTCCTCGCGCTGATCGACGCGCTCCCGGAAGAGCGCCTCGTCCACGTCCTCACCCACACGTCGTGGGCGGCCTCGCGCGCAGAGTCGTACGAGCGCCTGGAGTTCCTCGGCGACAGCGTCCTCGGACTGGCGATTGCGCGCGAGCTCTACGAGCGCTTCCCGGAGTACCCCGAGGGGCAACTCGCGAAGATTCGCGCGCATGTGGTCTCGAGGCAGAGCTGCGCGGTCGTCGGAGGGCGGCTTGGACTCGGCAGGAAACTCGCCGAGCGCGGGGAGGCGATGCCCGAGGACGAGCTCGCGCGTCTTGCCGAGAACCGCAACGTCCTCGCGGCGCTGATCGAATCCGCCCTCGGCGCGCTCTATCTCGAGCACGGGTTCGAGGCGATTCGGCCGGCGATTCTCGCTGCCTTCTCAGACCGCATCGACTACGCCCTCACGACCTACGTCGACTACAAGACCGAGCTCCAGGAGGAGCTTGCGCGCCGCGGCCTGAGCGTCACGTATTCGGTCGTCGAGGTCGAGGGCCCGCCGCACGACCGGACGTTCACCTGCGCGGCAAACGTCGACGGCGAGCAAGCGGGCCTCGGGCGCGGAGCGTCGAAGAAGGCGGCCGAGCAGAATGCCGCGCGCGAGGTGCTCGACAAACTAAGGCCGGCGGCACGCGCAGCGCCCGGCGCTCGATAATAGGTCTGCGACGAAGGAGCGCGGTGTCGAGGGTGATCAACTGCGAATGCGCGGGGCGCTGCCTCGGCGCCGCCCCTCCTCTATCCGCGGGCATCGTCATGCTTGAAAGTGCGTGTTCCTGCGTTCAGTACGCCTGCGCGGCTTCAAGTCGTTTCCCGATCCCGTTGAGATAAGGCTCGAGCCGGGGGTCGCGGTCGTCGTCGGCCCGAACGGGTCTGGAAAGTCGAACGTCGCGGACGCCGTCGTCTGGGCGGCCGGAAGCCTGAGCCCGAGCGAGCTTCGCGCGGAGAAGCCCGAGGACGTCCTTTTCGCGGGCTCCGCGGGACGGCCTCCTGCGGACTTCTGCTCCGTCGAGCTTCTCTTCGACAACTCGGATGGCGAGGGGCGGGCGGGGCACGGGCCCGCGCTTGAGGAATTCTCCGAGATCTCCGTCACGCGGCGGCTTTCGCGCGGAGGCGAGGGCCAGTACCTCGTGAACGGAGCGACGGTTCGCCGAACCGATCTCGTCGAACTCCTGGCCGACATCGGGCTCGGGGGCCAGATGCACTCCGTCATCGGTCAGGGGCGTGTCGAGCAGATTCTCGCGTCGAAGCCGTCCGATCGACGCGCGTTCGTCGAGGAGGCGGCGGGACTCGGGCGGTTCAAGCGCCGGCGCCATCGCGCCGAGCTCAAGCTGACGCGGGTCGCGACGCAGGTCGAGCGGGCGCGCGACCTCGAGGAGGAGGTGCGAAAGCGGATTCGGCCGCTCGCCCTCCAGGCGACCGCGGCGGCGCGGGCGGAAAAGCTTGCGGTCGAGATCGAGCGTCTCCAGGCTCGGCTCGCAGCCGCGGAGCTCGAGCGGCTGGAGCGGCTGCTCGCGGAGGTAGAGGAGCGGAACGCCGGGGCCGCGCAGGAACGCCGCGTGCGCGACGAGCGGCTCGCGGGGGTCCTCGAGGAGCGCCACCGCGCGGAGGAAGAGCTCGGCGAATCGGCCGGGCGGCACGAACAGGCCACCGCGGCGCTCTACCGCCTTCGCAGCGCGATCGAGCGCGTCGAGCTGCGGCGCGAGCGTGCGGACGAGACGGCACAGTTACTCCGCGCCGAGGCGCAGCAGCCGCGCCTGCCGCTCCTCACGGAGGAACGTTCCTACGAGCGGGTGGTGGCGGCGGCGGGCGCGTGGAGGCCGGCCGCCGTCGACACGATCTTCGACGCCGCGACTCTGCTCGGCGAGGCGAAGCGGGACGGGATCGACGCGATCGTCGCCGTTGCGGGTGACGCGATCTGGTACTCGGCGAGCACCGAGAAGCGCGCCGGGGTCGAGAAGTCAGGTTCGTCGCTCCCGGCCCTCGCCGACGCTGCCGAACGCGTGGCCGCCGTCCTCGCGACCGCCTCACAGAGCGCGCTCCGGTTCGAGCCGCCGCTCCAGGCGCGGGTCGACGCGGGAGGAACCCGCTCGACCGCGCTCGGTGAGAGATTGCGCGCGCTCGGCGCGCAGGAATCCGACCTTCGTCGCGCGGCCGGTCAGGCGGCCGAGCATTTGACCTCGATCCAGATCGAGGCGGCCCGCCTCGAGCGCGAGCGTGACCAGGTTCTCGAGCGGCTTCCCGCCGGGGCGACAGCCGAGCCGCTCTCGGAGGAGGAGGCCGACGCCCTTCGCTCGCAGGTCGCGCGGCTCGAGCGGCGGCGCGAAGCCCTAGGCCAGGTCAATCCGCTCGCGGCCGAGGAACACGCGCGGGAGTCGGAGCGTCTGCAGGACCTCGTCACGCAGCGTGAGGACCTCGAACGGTCGCTCGCGGAGCTCGAGAGGCTTCGCGCGGACCTTACGGAGACGGTCGAAACCCGTTTCGCCGAGACGTACGCTGCGGTCGAGCGGCACTTCGCCGAGGTCGCTTCGACGCTTTTCCCCGACGGGAAGGGGCGCCTGATCGCCGTCGACGGCGAGGACGAAGGCGAGGAG
>JALZEM010000323.1 GCA_030862005.1 Actinomycetota bacterium
CTCGTCTTCGGAGCCGGCCTCGTCGCGCTCGTCGCGGCGACGCTCGCGCTCGTGATCGTGCGCTACGGCTCTCCGCCGACGCTCGCGGCGAGGGCCTATGACGCCGTGGCGGCTCCCGCTCCGCGCCTGGAAGGCGACCTCAACAGACGCCTCTTCAACCTTTCGAGCAATGCGCGCGTTTTCTCCTGGCGCGTCGCGTGGCAGTCGTTCGGGGACCACCCGATGGTCGGGACGGGTGCGGGAACCTACGAGCAGTACTGGCTTCGGCACCGCCCTGTCGCCGGGAAGGTGGTCGACGCACACAGCCTCTACTTGGAGACGCTCGCCGAGCTCGGGCCCGTCGGCCTGGCGCTCCTCGCGGCCGCGCTCGCGCTCCCCCTCGTTGGAGCGGTGAAGGCGCGACACCACGCGCTCGTGCCGGCCGCCTTCGGCGCCTATCTCGCGTACCTCGCGCACGCGGCTGTCGACTGGGACTGGGAGATGCCGGCCGTGACCGTGGCGGCGCTCCTCTGTGCCGTCGCGGTCCTCGTGGCGGGACGGCGCGAGCGTCAGCCGCGGGCCGTCTCGCAGCGCATGCGCGCCGGCTTGCTCGCCGGAATCCTCGCACTATCCGGGCTGGCGCTCGTCACGCTCGTAGGGAACAGCGCGCTTTCCGCTGCCGAAGCGGCGAGCTGGAACGATCCGGAGAGGGCGCAGGCCGAAGCGCGGAAGGCGACGACGTGGGCGTTCTGGTCATCGGAGCCGTGGCGTGTGCTTGCCCAGGCGCAGTTCGCCGCCGACGACTCATCCGCTGCGCGCGTGAGCCTCCGCGAGGCGATCGCGAAAGAGCCGAGAGACTGGGACTTGTGGTACCAGCTCGCGCTCGCGAGCGACGACCGGAACGCCGTCCGCGAGGCGCTCGAGCGAGCGGCCGAGCTCAACCCGCGCAGCGTCGAGATCGCGAACCTCCGCGAGGCCTTCGCCTTCGGCGAGGGCAAAGGTCCGAGACGGAAATGAACCGGCCGCGGTCCTAGCCCGATGCTCGCTCGTGATCCTCTTGCGCACCCTGAGCCTCTCATTCGGCGCGTCTATGCCTACGTCGCATACCGGATCGGCGACGGGCCGGAGGCCGAGGACATCACAAGCGAGACCTTCGAGCGGGCGCTTCGGTACCGCGGGAGCTATGACGCCGCCAAAGGCGAGCCGGCGGCGTGGCTCATCGGGATCGCGCACCGACTGATCACAGGCCGGCGTCGCCCCCCGTCGGATCCGACGCCCGACCCGCCCGCCGTCGCCGCTTCGGGGAACGTCGAGGACGACACGCTTCAGCGCCTCTCGCTGAGGGCCGCCGTCATGCGGCTCGACGACCGTGACCGGGAGCTGATCGCGCTCCGCTACGGCGCCGATCTGAGCGCGCGGCGAATCGGCGAGCTGCTCGGGTTGCGGACGAACGCGGTCGAGGTCGCGCTCCACCGCGCGCTCGCACGACTCCGGGCGGAGGTCGAAGGCGATGCCGGCGAGGCGGCCGAAGATCCCGGGCCCAGCGCTGTAAGGATTTAGCGCCCTTCTCCGGTACTGGAATCGGAAGGACCAGTCCGACTGCGGAGGATGGGATGAAGCGATTTTGGAAGGGCGGGCACGACGGGAGCGACCTCGAGGCGGCGCTGCGCGCAGCTCGTCCTGAGCCAGGGCCCCACCTGCTCGAGGCGGTCGCGGCGCGCGTGCGTGACGAGCGGCCGCGCGCGCGGCGCAGTTCCGCTCGCGTCGGGTTCGCAATGGGCGTGAGCGCGCTGATCCTCGTCGCGTTAGCGTCCGTGGGTGGGCTCAGTTATGCCGCGGCGGGCGCGACGAAGGCCTTCGACGCGGCGGTGAGTGCCGTCGGCGGCTCGGGCCCCGGTACTGCCAGCCACGATCCGAGCCACACGCAGTACGGCAAGCGATGCGGGAACCCGAACAAGCCGGGTCAGCCCAGGGGCCCCCAGCCATGCCCCGTCCAGGCGGGAAATGCGAAGGTGAAGGAGGGTAACTCGGGCACGACCAGCCTGACGTTCCCGGTCACGATCGCCAACGGGTTCACGCCGGACGAACCGGTCACCGTTGCATACGTGACGCGAGACGGTACCGCCGTCGCGGGATCCGATTACATCGCAACGTCCGGCACGTTGACGTTCGCCGCGGGTGAGACTGCGAAGAGCGTCACGGTTCAGGTCATCGGCGATACGGTCCGGGAACCTGACGAGACGTTCTCCCTCGTCCTCCTCAACCCGAGCGCGAGCGCGACGATTGTCGACGCCGAGGGCGTAGGGACGATCCTGAACGACGACAGGAAATAGGCACTAACGCGAGGCGCGCGGTCGCACCGGCGAGCCACGTGGTCGCGGCCTTCGACCCCGAGGGAGGGACGGCGCTCGCATCGAT
>JALZEM010000333.1 GCA_030862005.1 Actinomycetota bacterium
TCCGTCGTCCCGCCGCCGATGTCGACGATCATGTTTCCCGTCGGCTCGGAAACGGGCAGACCCGCGCCGATCGCGGCCGCCATCGGCTCCTCGATCAGGTAGGCCTGGCGCGCACCGGCGGAGAGCGTCGCCTCCTCGACCGCCCGCTTCTCGACCCCGGTAACGCCGCTCGGGACGCACACGACGACGCGCGGATGCGCGAACCGATTGTGGTGGACCTTCTGGATGAAATGGCGAAGCATCTGCTCCGTGACGTCGAAGTCGGCGATGACGCCGTCCTTCAACGGGCGAATCGCGGAGATCGTGCCCGGAGTCCGCCCGAGCATCCGCTTCGCCTCGACGCCTACCGCGTGGACCTCGCCGGAGCGCTGGTCGATCGCGACGACGGAAGGTTCCGACAGGACGATGCCGCGACCGCGCACGTAGACGAGCGTGTTCGCGGTGCCGAGGTCAACGGCGATCTCGCGGCCTCCGAGGCCGCTCATGTATCCCAAGAGGCTCATCCCCAGCGCGCAAGTGTAGTTGACGCGCCCTTCCGGTTCTATTCAGCCCCACATTTACGAGGGCCGCGCAAGCCGACGGGTTCAGGTGCCAGGCGCGGGGTGTCCCGCGTGCTGGCACCGAAACGTCCAAAAAAAGCACGCGGAAATGCCAAGAACCGTGACCGCCGGCTTCTCGCGACCGCGATTCCATACGGTCGATCCGTTCCCGGACCACGCCGGATCCAGTTCGCTGGCGGCACCTTCCACGGAACGGCCCGCGGAAAATCGGGGTCAGCGATCATCGCAAGGACCAGGTGCTTGCCGCCGGGGTGCGTAGCGCGGGCGCCGTGCCTGGCACCTGGGGCCATCTCCGCGGGCGGCTAGCCGTATCCGTACACACCGGCGAACCGTTCCGCGAGGATTCTGACGAGCGCCGCCGCAGGTAAGCCGACGACATTGAGATAGTCGCCTTCGATCCGCTTCACGAGCGCGGCGCCACGGCCCTGGATCGCGTACGCGCCGGCGCGCCCCTCCCATTCGCCGCTCGCGACGTACGACGCGAGGTCGCGCGGTGTCAGGGGGCGGAAGGTGACATGCGTGCCTTCGTGGACGAGCTCCTCCCACGCCGGCGTCACGACGCAAAGCCCCGACAGGACGACGTGCGTCTGCCCGGAGAGCCGCTCCAGCATTCGCTCGGCATCGCCCGCGTTCGTCGGCTTACCGAAGACCTCGCCCGCGAGGACGACGGCGGTGTCCACGCCGACGACCGGACGGGCGCCGGCGTCGGCCGCTACCGAGCGCGCCTTCTCACGCGCATGCGTGCGAACGAGCTCGGCCGCAGCCGCGCCCGAAGCGTCGTGTTCCTCGTATCGCGGCGTTACGACGTCGAACGGAAGCCCGAGCTGTTCGAGGATGGCGCGCCGCTGCGGTGACGTCGACGCCAGGACGAGCGGCGCCGCAGGCGGCGCACTCATTCTTGCTTCCGCGCAGCCCAAATCTCCTCCGCCGGCCACTTCCGCGCCCAATCAGCGCTCACCCACCCGTAGTACTCGTGCGTGGTTGCGCCGGCGGGAGCGGGCGGCTCGACGAGCTTCTCGACCGCGAAGCCGTTCGCGCGCAGGAGACGGATCCACTCGCCATGCGTCGGGTGGAACTCGACGCTGTCGTCGTCGGGCCACTCGAGGCGGTACAGGTCGAACTGCGACCGCACGAGATGCTCGGTCACCATGGAGTCGTCGGAGGGGCTGCACAGGACGACAAGCACCGAGTTTGTGAGGAAGATGAGGCGGCCTCCCGGCCGTAGCAGACGGGCAGCTTCCGGGATCCACCTCGTCGGCTCCGCCCAAAGCGACGCGCCGTACTCGGAGATGACGAGATCGAACGAGGCGTCGGGGAGAGGGACCGCCTCGCCCGGAGCCTCGATCAGCGGGAAGTCGAGGCCGAACTCTTCCTGGCACCGGACAGCGGTCTCGAGCTGCGCACGCGTCGGATCGACGCCCACCGGCCGTGCGCCCCGGCGCGCGAGCCAGGCGCTGAAATACGCGGTCCCGCAGCCGAGCTCGACGACATCGAGGCCCGCGACGTCGCCGAGGACGCCGACATCGGCCTCGGCGACGTTGAACATCCCCCACGTGATCTCCTCGCGCGCCCATTGCGCGCGCGCCTGACGGTCGGTGTACTCGGCGTTCGCTTGCGTCCAGGCCGCGACGTTCCGACCCACCGAGTCCGATCCGCCGGGGACCGTCAACGCTGCCTTCCTAGGTGAGCTCGTCGTCCGAAAACCAGAGCCCGATCTCCCGCTCGGCGGACTCCGGCGAGTCCGAGCCGTGCACGAGGTTGTCAGGCATCGCGAGCGCGAAATCGCCGCGGATCGTCCCCGGCGCCGCTTCGACGGGATTCGTGGCACCCATCGTCGTCCGTACGACGGAGATCGCGGATTCGCCCTCGACGACGAGCGCGAGCGTTGCCGCCGACGTGATGAACTCGACGAGCTCGCCGAAGAACGGCTTCTCCGTGTGCTCGGCGTAATGACGCTCGGCGAGCGCAGGATCGACCCGGACGAGCTTCGCCGCCCGCACCTCGAGGCCGCGACGCTCGAGCCGCCCGAGGATCTCGCCGGCGAGACGGCGCTGCATCGCGTCCGGCTTGATCAGGACGAGGGTGCGTTCCGCCATTCGAGCTCCTTCTCGCGGTCTTCGCGCTGCTTCGCCTTCCAGAAGATCCAGCAGACGATGCCGAGGACGATGAACGGGATGACCATCGCCAGCACGAAGATGATCGTCATGGCGAGCTCGCCGACGTCGCTCGGCGTCAGCTCGGGCGCTACGTGCGCGAGGAGGCGCGCCATGTCCATAACGCTAGAAGTTCTCGACGGCGCGCGGCGTCTCGACGGGCGTCTCGCAGAACGGACAGATCTGCCAGAGCGGCTCGAGGGGTGCCTTGCACCTCCGGCACGCCTGCTTCAGCTTCGTTGTGCAGACGGGGCACGCGAGGAACGTCGGATCGACGTCGGCGCGGCAGACGGGGCAGCGGTCCCCGCCCAGGTTCTCCTCCATCGCGCGAATTTCGAGCTCGCGCTCGCGCACGTCCTCGACGTATTCGGGTGGCCGGAAGAACAGGTAGATCAGCGGCCCGAGGAACGGCGGGAAGATTCCGAGCGCGACCGCCATCGCGAGGAGCCACGGATCCTCGATCCGGCGCCGCGCGTCCTTGTACACCCAAAACGCCGACGCCGCCCAGAAGACGACGATGAAGAAGAGCGTGAGATTCCGGATCAGGAGCCAGATCTCGGAGTCGAAGAAGCTCTTGACGGAGCCGAACGCGTCTTCGTCGTCCGACGCCTGGAAGAGGAGTATCGCGGCGGTCACAGCAGGATCTTTCCGACGAGCCATCCCGCGCCGAACGCGAGAGCCACAATCGCCCCGAGGACGACGGCGACAAGCACGTAGACGCTGACGCGCTCGGTTATCCGTCCCATGATGGTATGCGCGGCGGTCGGACGGCGGCAAGGACGGCGAGCAGGTAGAGCGAGCCGGAGACGAGAAGGGCGCCGTCGGGCCCCGCGAACTCGCGCGCGCGCTCGACGGCCTCGACGGGGTCCGGCACGGTCCGGACGTCGGCGAAAAAGGACTCCGCCCGCCGCGCCAGCTCGGCGGCGGGAAGCGCGCGCGGGTGCCGCGAGGACGTCGCGACGACACGGTCCCCGAGCACCGAGAAGGCAGCCAGCATCCGCTCGACGTCCTTGTCCGCGAGGATCGAAAGGACGAGCACCCAGTCGCGGCTCGGGATGCGCGCGAGGAGATATCCGACTCCCGCGACGTTGTGCGCGCCGTCCCAAATCTCGAGCGGGCTCTCCGTCACACGTTCGAGCCGGCCCGGCACCGAGACGCCCTCGGCGGCAGAAGCGTCGACAGGTCGCTCGAGAAACTCCTGAGCAGCCGCGACCGCGAGCCCGAGGTTGCTCTGGCTGACGAGGACGACCCGCCCCGCCCCGTTTGCGCGTGCAAGGTCGTCCCACTCGGGCTCTCCGAGAACGACCGTCGCCCCGGGCCGGATGACCGCGAGCTTCTCGGCCGCAATCGCCTCGCGCGTCTCGCCCAGGTGCTCCGTGTGCTCGAGCGCCACGTTCGTGAGAACGACCACGGATGCGCCCACGACGTTCGTTGCGTCGAGCCGCCCGCCGAGCCCCGCCTCGACAACGGCTACGTCGACATCCGCCTCCGCAAACTCCGCGAGCGCTGCGGCCGTTACGACCTCGAACTGCGTCGCGCCGAGCTCCTCCGAGACGGCGCGGACGCGCTCGAGCGCGCGCTCGAAGTCGGCTTCCTCTCTTCCGACGCGAATCCGCTCGCTCCACCGGACGACGTGCGGCGACGTGTACGCCCCGGCGGAGAGGCCCTCGGCGGCGAGGAGCTCCTCCGCCATCCGGACGGTCGTCGTCTTCCCGTTCGTCCCCACGACGTGAATGCAGGGATACCGCGCCTCGGGATTCCCGAGCCGGGCGAGGAGTGCGCGCATGCGCTCGAGCCCTAGCTTCATGCCGAAGAGCTCGAGCCCTTCCAGCCAATCGATCGCGTTCGTCATCGTCGTCCGCGTCCCGCGAGCCGGGGAGCGCCCGCGCCGACGCGCGACCGGCGACCCGCCACGCGCTCTACCCGCCCAACGCGTCGAGCTCGCGTCGGTAGCGCGCCAGCTTCTCGCGCTCGCCCTCGACGACGTCCGAGGGCGCATTCGCGAGAAAGCTCTCGTTCGCCAACATCCTCTCGGCGCGGCCGATCTCCTTCCGCAGCCGCGCCTGCTCCGCTTCGACGTTCCCGTCCGCGGCGCCGTCGCGCGGCCGAACCACGGCCTCGAAGATGCGACGTGCGTCGCCGTCGAGTTCGACGCGAACGCTGCTTCGCCGGTAGATCGCGGCGGCGTCCTGTGCACGGTCGAGCGCGCGCGCGGCGGTCGCGTGCGCCCGGTCGGCCGTCGGCCACGGCGAGACGATCAGTCGGCTGGCGCGACGAGGGAGCTGGTTCCAGATCTCCTCGGTCACGTGGGGCATGACTGGGTGCAGGAGTTTCAGAAGACGCTCGAGCGCGGCCAGTGCAGTCGCGGCGGCATCCTCGTCCCGCTGGTACAGCCGGGCCTTGATCGCTTCGGCGTACCAATCGCAGAAATCGTCGAACGTGACGTGGTAGAGGGCGTTGACCGCGTTCGCAAACTCGAACGCTGCGAAGCTCTCCTCGACCTCGGCGCGGACGTCATCGATCCGCGCGAGGATCCATCGCTCCTCGACGTCGCGCGGACGGACGTCGGCAGCCGCGTCGCCGACGTGCATGAGCAGCAGCCGCGAAACGTTCCAGAGCTTGTTCGCGAGCTTGCGCCCTTCGCGGACGGCGTCGTACGAAAAGCGGACGTCCTGCGTCGAAGACATCTTGAGGAGCCCGTAGCGCGTCGCGTCCGCGCCGTCCTCTGCGATCACGTCGAGCGGGTCGATGCCGGTACCAAGGCTCTTCGACATGCGCCGCCCATCGGGCGCGAGCACGGTCGAGTGGATGATGACGTCCG
>JALZEM010000088.1 GCA_030862005.1 Actinomycetota bacterium
TCGTCCGGAACGACGCTTCCGGGGAGGAGCGCCGCGCGTCGGATCGCGGCCTCGCGACCCACCCGGGAATCGGCGCCGATCGCAGCGGGACCCCGGATCTGAGCCCCCTCCTCGACCACGACGTTTCGTCCGAGCACAACCGGGCCGTCCACCTGCGCGGCTGCGTTGATACGGCAGCCGTCCTCAGCCCAGATGCCGGGCGCGATCTCTTCGCCCGGAATCTCCACGCGGACGTGGCCGAGCACGGCCTCGAGGATGCCGTTGCGGAGCGCGTCGAGGTCGCCGACATCGTTCCAGTACGCCATCGTCGTGTACCCGTAGATCGGCTCGCTCGCGGCGACGAGTGCCGGCCAGATGTCCTGCCCGAAGTCGACGAAGGTATCCGCGGGGATGCGGGCGAGGAGCTCCGGCTCGATGACGTACACGCCGCAGTTGGCGAGGTCGGAGCGCGCCTCATCCCGCGTCGGCTTCTCCTGGAATCCGCGGATTCGCGTGTCGCGGTCCAGGATCACGACGCCGTAGGACGAGGGATCCTCGACCGGCTTGACGGCGAGCGTCGCGAGCGCGCCAGACCGGCGGTGGTGGCCGAGGAGCGCAGTCACGTCGATGTCGTGCAGACCGTCGCCGGAGGTGACGAGGATGGTTTCGTCTTCCCACAGGTCCGAAAGCTTCTTCGTCCCTCCCGCCGTCCCGAGGAGCTCGGGCTCGTGTGACCACCGAATCGATATCCCGAGCTCGGATCCGTCACCAAAGTACTGCTCGATCATCTCCGGCGCGACGTGGAGGTTGATCCCGACCTCCGTAACCTCGTGGCGGCGCAGGAGATTGAGGAGGTGGTGGAGAACGGGCCGGTTCGCGACCGGCATCATCGGCTTGGGGAGGAAGTCCGTGAGCGGCCGCAGGCGCGTCCCGAGGCCGGCGGCCATGACCATCGCTTTCATACCGGCGTGCCCGCCTCGCGAGGGTTCTCGGCCGAGGCGGCGACCCGACCGAGCGATTCCGCGTACGGCGGGCGTTGGACGCCGCGCTCCGTGACGATCGCCGTGATGAGGCACGCCGGCGTCACGTCGAAGGCGGGGTTCCTCGCGGGGAAGCGCGTCGTCAGCTCGCCGCCGTCGCGCTCCTCGATCGGGATGACGTCGCCGGTGGGTGTCGCGAGGTCGACAGTCGACGTCGGCGCGACAACGTAGAACGGGATCGCGTGCCGTTCGGCGAGGACGGCAAGCGAGTACGTCCCGATCTTGTTCGCGGTGTCGCCGTTCCGGGCGATGCGATCCGCGCCGGTCACGACGTGTGTGATCTCGCCGCGCGCCATCAACGCGCCGGCAGCGGCATCGGCGATGACGCCGTGAGGAATCCCCTCCCGCTCGAGCTCCCACGCGGTCAGGCGGCTCCCCTGGAGGAGCGGGCGCGTCTCGCCGACGAAGACGTACTCGAGGAGGCCCCTGGCGAACGCGGTTCGAAGCGCGCCGAGCGCCGATCCGTAGCCGCCGGTCGCGAGGCCGCCAGTGTTGCAATGCGTGAGCGCACGGGCGCCGGGGTCGAAGAGCTCGGCCGCGTGCTCGCCCATCCGCAGGCACCGGTCGACCTCTTCGCGGTGGAGCTCGCGCGCGCGTTCCGCAAGCGCCTCGGGATCCGCCCCGACGCGCCTTACCTCACCGATCGCCCAGCTCAGGTTCACCGCCGTCGGCCGCGAACGGAGAAGCGTCGCGGCCGCCTCGTCCAGGTCCTCCCCGGCCGCCGCCGCGAGGGCGTACCCGTACGCGGCCGCGATCCCGATTGCCGGCGCGCCACGAACGGCAAGCGTTCGGATCGCCGCGGCAACCTCGGTGGACGAACGGCACTCGAGCGCGACCTCCTCGTCCGGGAGCCGCCGCTGGTCGAGGAAGACGACGCGGTCGTCCTCGAGCCGGAGGATGTCCTCGGGGTCTAAGTGCCCTCGTCCCACGAGGCCAGGTATCTCGCCTGCTCCTCGGTGAGGCGGTCGATCTCGACGCCGAGGGTCTCGAGCTTGAGGCGAGCGATCTCGCGGTCGATCTCCTCAGGGACGGTGTAGACGCGCGGCTCGAGCTCGGCGGCGTGGTGGACGACGAATTCGGCCGAAAGCGCCTGGTTCGCAAAGCTCATGTCCATGACCGCGGCCGGATGACCCTCGGCGGCGGACAAGTTGACGAGACGTCCGTCGGCGATGAGGTAGAGCCGCCGGCCGTCCCCTAGCTCATACTCGTCCACGTTCTCGCGCGCGCGCCGCTTCGAGACCGAGAGCTCCTCGAGGACGGGGATGTCGATCTCGACGTTGAAATGGCCGGTGTTTGCCAGGATCGCGCCGTCCTTCATCCGCTCTAGCGCGGCGCGCGCAAGCACGTGCTTGTCCCCGGTGGCGGTGCAGAAGATGTCGCCGACCTCCGCGGCCCGCTCCATCGCCATCACTTCGTAGCCGTCCATGAGCGCCTCGAGCGCACGGAGCGGGTCGACCTCCGTCACGATCACGTGCGCGCCCATCCCGCGTGCGCGTAATGCGACGCCTCGTCCGACCCACCCGTAGCCGGAGATGACGAATTTTCGCCCGGCGAGGAGGACGTTCGTGGCGCGGATGATCCCGTCGATCGTCGACTGACCCGTGCCGTAGCGGTTGTCGAAGAGATGCTTCGTGTTCGCCTCGTTCACCGCGACGATCGGGAAGCCGAGACGGCCCTCGGCCTCGAGAGCCCTCAGCCTGATGACGCCCGTCGTCGTCTCCTCGGTGCCGCCGAGGATTTCGTCGAGCAGCTCGCGGCGGTCCTTGTGGAGGACGCCGATCACGTCGGCGCCGTCATCCATCGTGATCTGCGGCCGATGGTCGACGGCGGCCGTGATATGCGCGTAGTAGGTGTCGTCGTCCTCTCCCCGGATCGCGAATACCGGGATTCCGTACTCGGACACCAGCGCCGCCGCGACGTCGTCCTGCGTCGAGAGCGGATTGGAAGCGCACAGGACGATGTCGGCGCCGCCGGCCTTCAGGGTCCGCGCCAGGTTCGCGGTCTCCGTCGTCACGTGGAGACAGGCGGCGACGCGGTACCCGGCAAGCGGCCGTTCGCCCTCGAAGCGCTCGCGGATCGCGGCGAGGACCGGCATCTGCCGGTGCGCCCACTCGATCCGCGTCACGCCTTCCGCGGCGAGCGAAAGGTCCTTGACGTCGTGCTGGGGGGCCGCCGTTGCCATGCCGGGGAGCGAGTTTACTGACGCTCTCGCTCCGTCGTCACAGACGAGCCGAGTCCGCCGCGCGGGGACGAGAACCGGCACACGTTCCGGCGCAAGGAGTCACACGGTGTCATCCACGCGTTCGTTTCTCGACGGTACGCTGATCGCGAGGGGTACCTAATGGGGGTCCCCCGGGGGCAACAAACGCGCGCGAGGAATCGAATTACCGTCTACTCACCGATTACGACTTCCTGCGCCTGTCTCTTCGATGCCATCGGTACACGTACCGCGCCCGCCGCGCGGTCGAGCCGGACGCTCCAGGGGCCGTAAAAGGTCTGGACGCGCGGCGGGCGACTCAGTCGACGCGACCGTAGCGGTCTTCCAGGCGCACGACGTCGTCGATCTCCGGGGACGAGACCTCGAGCACGATCGAGTCTTCGAGCGCGCGCCAGCGGTGGACGACGCCGGGCATGAACCGGAACGCCTCCCCGGGGCCGACGACCTCGGTTTCCGGCGCCCGGCCCGGCTCACCGATCTCGAGCTCGAGCAGCCCCTCGTGCACGTAGATCACCTCGTCCTTTTCACGGTGGAACTGCAGGCTCACCTGCTCCTCCTTGCGGACGAAAAGGAGCTTGCCGCAGTACCGCTCCGTGAGGCCGTACACGATCTCGTAGCCCCACGGCTTCTCGATGCGCCGCACGTCGTTCGCGAAGCGATCGAAGCCGCCGAGGTTCGCGGGGAACTCCGTCATCGGACTCTCTGCAGCCGTGACGGGAGCCAATCGGGGTGCTTCGCGAGGAAATCCTCGACCAAGCGGAGGTCCTTCGGCGTGTTCACCGTCAGCCAGACACCGTGGTGGCGAAACGCGAACAGGCGTCCTTCACGCGCAAGCCCGGGAAACGTGCTCTTCTCGTGGTCGCCCTGCTCCGGGAGCCGGTCGAGCGCGTCTTCGTCGAGGACGTACAGCCCGGCGTTCGCCCAATGCGGAAGGGGCGCGGCCTCATGGAAGGCGGTGATCGCGTCGTTCTGGTCGACCTCCACCATGCCGAACGCGGAGGGCATGGGCGCGACCACGATCGTCGCCGCCCCGCCGCGCTCTTGGTGAAACGCGAGGAGCGCCTGCAGGTCGACGTCGAGAAGCTCGTCTCCGTTGAGCGCGTACACGGGTCCCCGCTCCGAGCGGGCAGCGGCCGCGAGCCGCAGCCCACCCCCCCGCCCCAGCGGCTCCGGCTCGCCGACCGCGGCGATCTCAGCTCCGAGCCCCCCGAGCTCGGATTCGAACGCTGGTTCCGCGCCCGCCGCGCAGCTCACGATCACCCGCGCGACGCCTGCCTCGACGAGACGGCCTACGGCATACGCGGCGAGCGGACGTCCCATTACGGGAACGAGCGGCTTCGGCCGGCCGCGCGCCGCCTCGCCCAGGCGCTCGCCCCGACCGCCCGCGAGGAGGATGGCCTCCATCAGCGGTAGAGATCGTGCGCGCGCTCCTGCGTCTCGGCAAGCGCGCGGAGCGTCGACGTCGCGCGACCGATCGCCTCATACGTGAATCCCGCAGCTCGCGCCGCCTCGGGATCGAGCATGTTCCGTCCGTCGATGATGAGCGGATTTCGCATTGCGCTCCGAATGCGAGACGTCGGAAGCTCGCTCAGCTGATCCCATTCGGTGACGATCACGGCCGCATCGGCTCCGTCGACGGCGTCGTGGATCGTTTCAGCCACCGCGACCCCGGTCAGGTGATTACGCGCTTCGGCGAGCGCGACGGGATCCCACGCCCGTACGTGAGCGCCTTCGGCGAGCAGGCGCGAAGCGAGCACGATGCTCGGCGCGTCCCGCATGTCGTCCGTGTTTGGCTTGAAGGCGAGGCCGAGCAGCGCGACGCGCTTCCCCCTTAGCGGCCCGAGGTATTTCTGGAGCTTCGCGATGACGCGCCGCTTCTGGAGCTCGTTCACCTCGATCACCGCCGAGAGGAGCTGGAAGTGGTAGCCCGAGTTCGACGCAAGCTGCTTGAGCGCCGACGTGTCTTTGGGGAAGCAAGAGCCGCCGTAGCCGATCCCCGCTCGGAGAAAGTGCGGCCCAAGCCGCCGGTCGAGTCCCACCCCCTCGGCGACCTGCTCGACATCCGCACCGACGAGCTCGCACACGTTCGCGATCTCGTTGATGAAGCTGATTCGCGTCGCGAGGAAGGCGTTCGATGCGAGCTTGATCATCTCGGCCGACGGGACGTCGGCCCGAAGCACGGGAGCGGCGATCGGCTCGTAGAGCGCGGCGACCGCGTCCCCGTCCGCCTCCGTGAAGCTTCCGATCACGATGCGGTCGGGGTGGAGGAAGTTTTCGATCGCGGTCCCCTCGGCGAGAAACTCGGGATTCGACACATAGCCGACGTGGACGAGGCCACGCGTATCCAGCTCCGCCCGGATCTGGTCGCCCGTCCCCACGGGCACCGTGCTCTTCATGACGAGGATCGCTCGCTCTTCGAAGTCCGGCAGTTCGTCGAGCACGCGCCGAATCGCGGAGAGATCCGCGTCGCCGGAATACGTCGACGGCGTTCCCACGCAGATGAACGCGATCCGCGCGTCGCGAAATACGTCGCCGAGGTCGAGTGTGAAGCGGACGCGGTCGCGGTGCCGATCGATGACCTCTGCGAGCCCCGGCTCGTAGATCGGCACGCGGCCGGCATCCAGCGTGGCAATGCGCTCCGGAACGACGTCCCGGACGGTGACCTCGTGCCCGAGATCCGCGAAACACGCAGCCGTCACGAGGCCGACCCAGCCCGCACCGATGACTCCGATCGGTTCCTTCTGCATCGCCAAAGTGTAGTTCCCGATTTTGGACGGGAGACTGGCCCCGCCCGCGGCGACCTAGCGCCTGACCGGCTTGAGGCCTCGCGCGATCGCGAGCATCGTCTCGTTCGAGAGCTTGTCGAGCAGGCTGTTCACGACCCAGTACGCGGCGCCGTTCTCCTCGAACGCGACGACGTGGAGGTGGACGCCGTTGAAGAAGAGGCGGTACTCGCGGTCGCCGATCTTCCGGGCGAGACTCGCTCCGTCGAGCGCCGGCACGTCGATCCAGCTCGTCTGCTGAATGCCCCAGTAGTCGGTTCCGAACGGCCCGTTGTAGACGACGCGCACTGCATCGTGGCCGTTGAGCTTGTACGTCCGGACCGGCTCGACGTCGCCGAGGTCCGACGCGCTCTCGCGCACCGTCGGGACGAGCAGCGGAAAGTCGACCCTCCGTTGCGCCCGCCGCAGGAGCGCGGCCGCTTCCGGATCGTTCTCGACGGCGGCCGGTGCGTGCTTCGGCGTCTCATCCTTCGGTCCCGGCGCAAGAGTTCCCTTGAACGTCTGCCCAACGATCACGCGAAGCATCGTCTCGAGCGGCGGGTCGGCCGGCGCTTCGGCCACTTCGGCTTCTCCGAAGAGCGTTGCGAGGTCGTCGGCGGCTCCTCTGGCTTCGCGGTTCGCAGGGTCGTACAGGATCCTCGTCTTGAAGTAATCGACCCGATCGGCGTCACCGCCGTTCGTCGACTGGTAGCCGCGCCGCCCGAGGAGGTACGTCGCATCGTCGGCCGCCCCGGCGACGCCGTTTCCGTTTAGAACCTCGACGCTGACGGATGTCGCCGGCGGACCGCTACGGCCATCGGGCTTCGGCTTGCGCCCGGTCGCGACCGCCGCCGCCTTTTCGGCCGCCTGCGGATCCGGATTCATGAACGCCTCCACGGCATCGTCCACCTGCGAATCCGACGCGGTCAGGACGGCCGCGCCGCCGATGTTCGCCTCCGCGAGCCCGTCGATCCTCACCTGGTGGAAGTTGCCCGTCGGGAGCTCGTACGCGAGCTTCGCGTAGCTCAGGACTGTCTCGGGCTCGAGCGTCCCGCCGCCGCCGACGCCGACCTCGACGTTCGACGTGATCGCATTCACGATCCCCCGAAGCTTCCAGGCCGCGGAGAGGCCGCTGACCTGCTGCTTGACCGCCTTCAGGAACTCCTGCTGCCGCGCGTTTCGGTAGAGGTCGGAGTCCGTGTGGCGAAAGCGGACGTAGTCGAGAGCGTCGCCACCCTTCAAAAGCTGGTAGCCGGGATGGAGGTCGATCTTCGCGTACCCGCCCGGACCCGAGTTGTCGTTGAAATATCGGTGGTCGACGTCGATGTAGACGCCGCCGAGCTCGTTCACGATGTCGCGGAAGCCGCGGAAGTTGACGGTTATGAAGTAGTTGATCGGGATCCCGGTCAGGTTCCGGATCGTCTGCAGGGAGCCCTTGGTCCCGCATTCGGTGTAGGCCTCGTTGATTCGCCTCACCCGCGTCGAAAAACCGCGGCACGCCGGAATTTCGACGATGAGGTCGCGCGGGAACGAGAGCAGCGAGATCGCCTTCGTCTGCGGATCCGCGCGGATGAGGAGGACGGTGTCGGAGCGCGGCGCATTGCCCTTGTCGGCGCCGAGTCTGGAGTCGTAGCCGAGCACCATCGCGACCGTCGGCTGGTCAGGCGGCGGAACCTCGTCGAGAATCGCCTGCGCCTCCTTCGCCTCGACCGAGTGCGCCTGCGTCGCGTGCAGGCTCTGTTCGAAGTAGAGCCAAACGCCGCCCGCGAGCCCGCCGGTGGCCACGAGGAGCGCGACGAAGAGCCAGAAGAAGATCTTGCCCACGAGCGCGAGACGGCTCCGCCGGTGTGGGCCGTACCGCGTGACGGTCGTCAGCGGGCTCGGGGGAACGGCCGGCACGCCGTTCATCGACCCGCGGCCGACGCCTCTCTTCAACGTCGTCTTCATACGAAAAGTCGCCCTGCGGCGACCGCAGGAGAATAACGGAGCGTACGGCGGGTTCTTCGCCGACTCACCGCTCGTTCCTCGCGCCTGCTAACTGAGGCCCGGCGCAGCGTGCGCGCGGTTCAGGGCATCCTCGGCGAGCCGCGTCCCTTCGACCATCCTCGAGAGCTTCTCGTACACGACGTCCCACGACCGTGTTCGGAGGCCGCAGTCGGGGTTGACCTGGATCCGCACGGGATCGTCGAGCACGTCGACGGCGTAGAGGATACGGTCGCGGACGAGCTCGGCGGGCTCGATGAAGTCCGAGTGGATGTCGAGTACGCCCAGGCCGACGTTCGGGTAGCCGTGGTCCTTGAAGAGGCGGAGCGTCTCGACGTAGCCGGGACGGTCTTCGTCCCTCGTCCCCAGCTCGCGCGAGTCGCGGTTCGCGAACTCGAGCTGGAGCTCGAGGCAATCCTCGAGCTCGAGCACGTGCGGCCAGAGCGCGCTGTAGTCAGAAAAGCAGATGTGCATGCTCTTCAGCGCACGAGCGCCCGAGACCGAGGCGTTGAAGCCGGCGACGACCAGCGGCACCTCGTCCGGCTTTGTCGCGGCCGCCGGCTCGTCGATCTGGATCCAGTCCGCGCCCGCGTCGACAAGGCCTTCGACGTTCGGCCGGATCACGCGCTCGGCCACGTCGGCGACGAACTGCTTGCGCGCCTCATACCTGCGAGCCGCGGAGGCGCCGAGTGCGTCGTCGCGCGCGTAGTGCTCGTCGTACGACCAGTCGACCATCGTGTAGGCGCCCGTGAGCGGCACCTTCACGCGCCGGTCCGAGTGCTCCTCGACGAAGCGGTACTCGTCGATGTCGTAGGCCGTCTCGACCACCGGCGGTTCGACCACGGCCGCCTTCGAGTAGTACTTGTTGTCGAACGACCGCACGATTCCGCGTGGCTCGAACCCGCGCGCGTGGCGCGCAACGTGGTCGTACATCTCGGTCCGGCGTTGCTCCCCGTCGTAGACCACGTCGAGGCCGGCGCGCTCGAGAAGCGCGAGCGCGTATCGCGCGGCCCAATCGTCGACCGCGGCGAGCGCGGCGTCGCCGAGCTCAGCGCGGTCCAGGAGGTCGACGAGCTCGTCGTAGCCGTCGACCTCGAGGCGCTCCCCCCAACGTCGCGCTTCCTCGATGTCGTGCTCGTCGAGCGGTCGTCCCGCGAAGCTCTTTACGCGCCACGACGGCTTCCCAAGCGAGCCGATCTCTCGCGTGAGGAAACGGACGCCGTTCGTGCTCATGCGACCTCCCCGAGGCGAACCCTGCCCGCGCCGAGCACGCTGAGCTTCCGGCGGGCGATCGGCTCCGGGACGAATTGCAGGTCTCCGTTGGGGACGAGCGAGACGCCCGCCGGGTCCCGCTCCGCCAGCGCGCCGACGAAGCGCGCGATCTGGGCGGCGTCCTCGATCGCCGAGCTCCGTACGTCTACGACGCCGGCGAGAATCTCCTTCGGGAAGTCGTTCGGAATCGACTCGAGGCTCGTCGCGTAGAAGTCGACGCCGACCGCATCCACGGGAAGGCTGATCGTGTCGTCGATCACATCGGCCGCGTTCCCGAACACGAGGTGGAGCGCAAGCGGCACGGAAGTCGGAAGCTCGGCAAGACCAGCACGAAGCTCACGACCGCCTCCCTGCCGCGCAAGGAACGGCTCGACGAGGACGACGAGCGCGCATCCGGCAGCCGCGTACGCCTCGATCTGCGGCGCGAGCACGTTCGCCGCGAGTTCCTGCGGAGAGGCCGAGCGGCCGGTCGCGAACGAGAATGCGAGCGGCGACGGCAACGTCCCGAGCCACCGCCCCGACGGCAGCCTCGGCGCGGGGAGAGGATCCTCGAGCCGCGGCGTCCCTTCGACGAGCACCGCGCGATAGAAGGTGTTCGTGTCGAGGAAGCGGGTGAGCGGACGCGCCTCGAGGCCCGCCGCGCGTTCCGTGAGCGGCCGAAAGATGTCCTGCCACCGAAGCAATCCGTCGCTCAGAAGGTCGAGGCCTGCCTGCTCCTGTGCCTGGAGGAGCAGCGCGAAGTCGCGCTCGAATTGCTCGTCGACTGCCTCCACGCTGGTTCGACGGCGCTCGAGATCGCGTGTCGCCTCCACTAGCGCGTGCGAGCGCGGGTAGATCCCCGGCGCGAACGCTCTTACCTCCATTCCACTCCTTCCTGAAAACGAGAACTCCGACGAGGCCGGAGCCTAACGCGTAGGTCCGCTCAAGGGTACGACCCTGGCCGGGCGATCGATCCGCCCAGCGACGGCGCGAGCGGCCGGAGCCGAGGGCGCGTCAACGAGGGGGCAAGGGTCATAGATCGAGACGCGTACCGTCATTCGCTCCTTCGGCATGTCACAAAGTACGTGTGACTTCACCGTATCAGCGGCTTTTCTCCGTCACAAGCGTGGCCGCCGGGTTGCTGAGTCGCTGAGAAAGGCGCCGGCCGCTACCCGCGACCCGCGACGGCGATCTTGTTCTCCGCATGGCGCAGGCGCTGCTCGGCGATCCAGCGATCGATCTCCTCCTCGCCCGCATCGGCGCGCTCGAGCAACGCGCGTGCATCCTCCACCTCACGGCGCGCCTGCGCGACGTCGATGTCCTCCGCACGGACCGCCTCGTCGACGAGGACGATCGCGCGGTCGCGCTGCACCTTGAAGTAGCCCGGTCCCGCGGCGAAGGCCTGCCACCCGTCGGACGTCCGGATGCGGATCTCGCCGGCACGCAGCATGGCCACCAGCGGCGCGTGCCGCGCGAGCACGCCGATCTCGCCCGCCGCGCCGGGGACGATCAGCCGCTCGGCCTCTCCTTCGAAGGCCGCGCCCTCCGGCGTGACCAGCGAGAGGCTAAATGTCTTGGCGGCTTCGGCCATGTCGCGTGGCGCTACCGCCTGAACCCGAACACTGCGTCGACGAGGGGGCGCGCCCGCTCGTCCGCTTCTTCGGCCACGCGCAGCGACCTATGCCGCGGTCGGCTCGGGCTCGCGCTCCGGCTCGGTCTCGGCCTCCGTGCCGTCCTGCGGCGCCGCCGTAGCGCCCCCCTCGTCCTCCGACTCCTCCTCCGGCTCGGCCTCCCGCCCGGCGAGCTCGCGTCCGCGTTCGACTGCCTCCTCGATCGTACCGACCATGTAGAACGCTCCCTCGGGGAGCTCGTCGTGCTTCCCCTCGAGAATCTCGACGAAGCCGCGAACGGTGTCCTCGAGCCGGACGTACTTCCCTGGCGTCCCGGTGAACTGCTCCGCGACGAAGAACGGCTGCGAGAGGAAACGCTGAATCTTGCGCGCGCGCTGGACGATGACCTTGTCCTCGTCGGAGAGCTCCTCCATGCCGAGGATGGCGATGATGTCCTGGAGCTCCTTGTAGCGCTGGAGGATCTCCTGGACGCCGGTCGCGGTCCGGTAGTGCTCGTCGGAGACGAGGCCCGGCTGCATGATCCTCGACACGGAGTCCAGAGGATCGACGGCCGGATAGATGCCTTGCTCGGTGAGCGCACGGCTGAGGACGGTCGTCGCGTCGAGGTGCGCGAACGTGTTTGCCGGCGCCGGGTCGGTCAGGTCGTCGGCCGGAACGTAGATCGCCTGCACAGACGTGACGGAGCCGCGCCGCGTCGAGGTGATCCGCTCCTGCAGCTGGCCCATCTCGGTCGCGAGCGTCGGCTGGTAGCCGACGGCCGAGGGCATGCGGCCGAGGAGCGCCGAGACCTCCGAGCCGGCCTGGACGAAGCGGAAGATGTTGTCGATGAAGAGGAGGACGTCCTGGCCCTGCTCGCGGAAGTACTCCGCCATCGTGAGCCCCGAGAGGCCGACGCGTAGGCGTGCGCCCGGCGGCTCGTTCATCTGCCCGAAGACGAGCGCAGTCTTGTCGATGACGCCCGACTCGGTCATCTCGAGGTAGAGGTCGTTGCCCTCGCGCGTCCGCTCGCCGACGCCCGTGAAGACCGAGAGGCCCGCGTGCTCCTCGGCGATCGAGCGGATGAGCTCCTGGATAAGGACGGTCTTTCCCACGCCCGCGCCGCCGAAGAGCCCGACCTTCCCGCCCTTCACGTACGGGGCGAGGAGGTCGATGACCTTGATGCCCGTCTCGAAGAGCTCGACCGTCGGCTGGAGGTCCTCGAAGCTCGGCGCGTCGCGATGGATCGGCCACCTCTCCCCGGCCTCGACCTTCTCCTCCTTCTCGTCGATCGGATCGCCGAGGACGTTGAAGAGCCGCCCGAGAGTGGCTTCGCCGACGGGGACGCTGATGGGAGCGCCGGTGTTCTCGACCTCGGCGCCGCGGCTCAGACCGTCGGTCGAGTCCATCGCAACGGCGCGCACCCGGTCGTTCCCGAGATGCTGCTGGACTTCAGCGATGAGCTCGCGGTCGCCCTCGCCGTCCTGGCCTGGAACCGGGATCCGGAGCGCCGTGTTGATCTCGGGCAGCTCGCCGGTGAAGACGGCGTCGACGACGACGCCTCTGATCTCGACGATCCGGCCGGCGTTTTCGTTTGCACTCGTTTTCGGCATGTGTCCTGGGTTGCCGCAGCCGGCCGGAGTCTACCGCGTTGACGCAGCGAGAAATCCGGCGACAGCGTCGACCGTGCGGTCGATCTCCGCCTCGCCGTGCGCGAGCGAGACGAACATCGCCTCGAACTGCGACGGGGGGAGGTAAACGCCGCGCGCGAGCAGGTCGCGAAAAAGACCGCCGTAGCGGTCGACGTCGCTCGCCGCGGCGTCTCCGAAATCTCGTACAGGTCGTTCGCAGAAGAAGAGCGTCGCCATCGCGCCGACGCGCTGGACGCGCGCCGCGCCTTCCGCCGCCTCCGCCAGTCCTGCTTCGAGCCGCGCAGCCCGGCGCTCGAGCTGGTCGTACACGTCCGGGTCGCGCAGGCGGCCGAGGACGGCAAGGCCGGCGGCCGTCGCCAGCGGGTTCCCGGAAAGCGTCCCCGCCTGGTACACGTCGCCGACCGGCGCGAGTCGCTCCATGAGCTCGCGCGGGCCACCGAACGCCGCCAGCGGTAGCCCGCCGCCGACGACCTTGCCGAGGATGGTCAGATCGGGACGGACGCCGAAGCGTTCCTGTGCGCCGCCGCGGGCGACGCGGAAACCCGTAATCACCTCGTCGAAGACGAGGAGCGCGCCGCAGTCGTCGGAGATCGCGCGAAGCTCCTCGAGGAAACCGGGAGCCGGCGGAACGACGCCCATGTTCCCCGCAACCGGCTCGACGAGGACGCACGCGAGCTCGTCGCCGTAGCGTTCGGCCGCGGCCGCGACCGCCTCGGCGTCGTTGTACGGGCAGACGATCGTGTCTTCGGTGACGGTCGCGGGCACGCCCGGTGACGCGGGAATCCCAAGTGTCGCAAGGCCGGAGCCGCCCGCGGCGAGGAGCGCGTCGACGT
Source organism: Actinomycetota bacterium (assembly GCA_030862005.1). Lineage (GTDB taxonomy): Bacteria > Actinomycetota > Thermoleophilia > Gaiellales > Gaiellaceae > JACCYG01. Next base: position 13,326 of record JALZEM010000088.1, read on the forward strand.
GCCCGTGGTAGCACCCGGCGAACTTGAGCACCCGGCTCCGCCCCGTCGCGGCGCGCGCGAGGCGAAGAGCGCTCATCACGGCCTCGGTCCCAGATGACACGAGCCGCACCTGCTCGACAGACGGAACCGCGTCAGCGATCTCGGCGGCGAGCTCGACCTCGCGCTCGGTCGCCGCGCCGAACGTCGTCCCGTCCTCGGCGGCCGCCACCACGGCGGCGACGGTCACGGGATCGGCGTGGCCGAAGAGGAGCGGGCCCCATGAAAGCACCCAGTCGACGTAGCGATTCCCATCGACGTCCTCGAGGTATGCGCCGACGCCGCGCCGGACGAAGATCGGATGCTCGAGGCCGACCGCACGCATCGCACGGACGGGCGAGTTGACGCCGCCGGGAATGAGCTCGAGCGCGCGCGTGTAGAGCGTCGCCGCCCGCGAGGGCGACGCGACGCCACGAGTCATTCCTCGCCCTCCTCGAGCGCGAACAGATGCCGCAGGGCCTCCGCGTACGGCGGTGCCTGCGGATCGTCGACGGCCTCTTTCAGCCGTACGGTCGGCGCATGAAGGAGCTTGTTCACGATCTGTGCCGTGACGACGTCGACGGCCTCGCGCTGCGGCTGGGTGAGCGTGCGGAGCCGTCCCTCGCGGCGCGCGAGCTCGGAGACGCGGATCTCCTCCGCGCGACGGCGGAGTGCCGCGATCGCGGGCACGACCTGCAGCGACCGCTGCCACTCGGCGAACCGCACGGCCTCGTCCGCAGCGATCTGCTCCGCGTCGAGGACCGCGTCGCCGCGGCCGTTCGGCATGTCGCCGTGCGCGTCTCCGACGGCGTCGATGTCGTAGAGGGAGCAGCCGTCGAGCCGTCCGATCGCCGGATCGATGTCGCGCGGCACCGCGACGTCGATGAAGACGAGCGGACGTCCTCCACGCCGCGGAAGGACGGACGCCACATCCGCCGCCGTCAGGATCGGCCGCGGGCAACGCGTCGACGAGATGACGATGTCTGCTCGCTCGAGCTCGCGCGGGATGTCGTCGAAATGAACGGCGCGGCCGCCGAAGCGACGTACGAGCCGCTCGGCCCGTTCGATTCGGTGGTTCGCGACGAAGACCGTCCCTGCGCCGCGGTCGATCAGACCGGCCGTGGTGAGCTCGCTCATCTTGCCCGCGCCGATCACGAGCACGTGCCGGTTCGCGAGGTCATCGAGGAGCCGCCCCGCGAGCGCAGCCGCGGCGTGCGCGACCGACGGTGCGACGTCTCCGATCGCGGTCTCGGAGCGGACACGCTTCCCCGCACGGAGGGCGTGTGCGAAGAGCCGGTTGAGGACGCGGCCCGTGAACCGGGCCGCGCGCGCGACGCGGTATGCCTCTCGCACCTGGCCGAGAATCTGCGGCTCACCCTGGACGAGCGAGTCGAGCCCAGCGGCGACCCGAAAGAGGTGACGCGCGACGGCGTCGCCCTCGAGCTGCTCGAGGAGCGGCTCGAGCTCGGGCTCGCGGAGACCCGAGAGCGCGGCGAGCTCGGCGCGCGCCCGCGCCGCGGCCGCTTCGGCGTCCGGAGCCGCGAGATAGACCTCGGTCCGGTTGCACGTGGAGAGGACGACAGCCTCGCCGCCTCCGTCGGCGAGCGGCCGAGCGAGCTCGATCGCCTGCCCGGCCGTGAGATAGAGCCGCTCGCGGATCCCGATCGGCGCGCGGCGATGCGACACGCCGAGCGAGAGCAGCGTCTTCGGTGTCAGAGGGCCTCGAGCCATGCGATTCGCTGGCGCTTGGCTTTCGGGCTTCCCCCGTCCGCGACGCGGGATGCCCACGGCGGCGCTCGCGTCTCTCTAGCTTATGCGTCCGCTCGCCTCGTCATGCGCCGTACGGCCAACGCCGTGCGACGAGCGGGGCGAGAAACCCACGGCTGCCGCGGATCCCGAATAGAAGTCGCCGCGACCACGCGGCCCGTACACGCGCTCGTGCGATCTCTCGCTCCCTCGGTCCAAGCGCCTCGCCGACCGCCACCCGGGCGGAGTGGTCGAGGCTTCAGACATACGAGGACAGGAACGTCGGCTGAATCACTCCGACGAACGATACGTCCTGCGCGCCTAGACGCCGGCTTCCCGGTCGACCGAGAAGATGCGTCCGCGCGGCGCTTCGTTTTCGCGCGCACGATGGGCGCGAATGCGCTGAAGGTCGTCGGCTGGGCGAAGGAGCGCGATGTCGCCTTGACCCGGAGGCGCAGGCAGCGCATCGTCACGGCTGAACGACGCCACGACGACGCCGAGGCCGCTGACGAGAACGGCGGCCGCCGCTGCAAGCGCGAGGCGGACGTACGGTCGCGCACGCGTCGACCGCTTCGGCTCCGGCAAGGCGCGGAAGAGCGGCCTCCGCGGCTCCTCGGGCGGAGCCGATCGCACCGCCGCCGTGAACGCCGATATCGAGGCGACCGCGACGGCACACGCGTCGCAGCTGCGCAGATGCTCGACGAGACGTACGCGCTCGAGCTCCGAGAGCTCCCCGTCGAGCTCGAGCGACGCGAATGCACGCGCACGTTCACAGCCGCCGGTGGGGGGACGAAATGCGTCCATCTCCTCTTTCGACGCGGAGGCGGCCGATGGGTTAGCCGGTGCCGCTCACGCCGTAGCCGTCAGCCATGCGCTGCACGCTGCAACGACTCGCCGCGGTCGAGCGGATAGTGGCAGGCGACGAAATGGCCCGGCTCGATCTCGCGGAGCTCCGGAACCTCGGTTCGGGTGTTTTCCGGCACCTCGTCCTCGCGCCCCGAAACGAGGCGCGCCTTGGGGCACCGCGTATGGAAGACGCAACCCGGCGGCGGATCCACCGGCGACGGGACGTCCCCCTGCAGGACGATTCGGTTCGCCACGCTCCCATGGCCGTGGCCTTTCGGGACGGCCGAGAGCAACGCGGCCGTGTACGGATGCTTCGGATTGTCGTAGAGCTCGTCGGCATTTCCGATCTCGACGATTCGGCCGAGGTACATGACCGCGATCCGGTTGGAGACGTGCCGCACGACGCCGAGGTCGTGCGAGATGAAGAGGTACGTGAGGTTGAAGTCCTCCTGCAGCCCTTGCAGAAGGTTCAGGATCTGCGCCTGGATCGAGACGTCGAGCGCCGAGACCGGCTCGTCGCACACGATCAGCTTCGGGCTCAGGGCGAGAGCGCGGGCGACGCCGATTCGCTGACGCTGACCGCCCGAGAACTCGTGCGGGTACCGGTTGTAGTGCTCCGGGTTCAGGCCGACGCGATCCATGAGCTCCTGGACGCGGCGCTTGATGTTGCGCTCCGTCTTCTGGATGGCGTAGGGAGTTCCGATGATCTGGCCGACCGTCTGGCGCGGGTTGAGCGACGAATACGGATCCTGGAACACCATCTGCATCTCGCGGCGCAGCGGGCGGATCGCTCGCATGTTCATCTTGGTGATGTCGCGCCCGTCGAAGACGATTCGTCCGGCGGTCGCGGCGAGGAGCCGCAGGACGAGCCGCGCGGTCGTCGACTTCCCCGATCCCGACTCTCCCACGAGCCCGAACGTCTCGCCCTGGTTGACGGTGAACGAGACGTCCTCGACGGCATGGACGCGTGCGACCTCGCGCTGGAGCAGCCCGCGGCGGATCGGGAAGTGCTTCGTCAGGTGCTCAACCTCGACGAGCGGCGTGCCCGGCCGTGCGCTCTGCGCGCCGACAACCTCACGTTCGGCGACCTCGCTCACGGCGCGCCGACAGTCATACGGCCACCTTCAACCTGCGTGACTCGTGCTCGGCCCACAGGCGTCGCTTGTCTTCCGCGCTCAGGTGGCAAGCCTCGGGATGCCCGCCGCCGCGGTCGACGAAGGACGGCCGCTCCGTGTCGCAGGGCTCGAAACGGTGCGGACAGCGTGGGTGAAACGGGCATCCGGGCGGAAGCCGGATCAACGACGGGGGCGACCCCTCGATCGGAATGAGCTTCGACCCCTTCTGGTCGACGCGCGGGATCGAATCGAGCAGCCCCCACGTGTACGGGTGGAGCGGCTGCTCGAAGACGTCTCCCTTCGCTCCGAACTCCATCGACCGCCCCGCGTACATGACCATGATCGTGTCGGCCGTGTCCGCGATGACGCCGAGGTCGTGCGTGATCAGGATCACGCCGATGTCGAACTCGCGCTTGATCCGATCGATCAGCTCGAGAATCTGCGCCTGGACGGTGACGTCGAGCGCCGTGGTCGGCTCGTCTGCGATCAAGACGTCCGGGTTGTTGACGAGCGCCATCGCAATCATGGCGCGCTGGCGCATCCCGCCGGAGTACTGGTGCGGATAGTCGCGGTACCGATCCCGGGGATTGGGGATTCCGACGGCACCCAACAGTTCGATCGTCCGCGTCCGCGCCTGTGCCTTCGAGATCTCCTCGTGCACGCGGATCGCTTCCACGATCTGGTCGCCGACTCGGTACATCGGGTGCAGGCAGGCGAAGGGGTCCTGGAAGATCATCGCGACCTCCTTGCCCCGGATCCGGCGGAGCGCGTCGCCGGACTCGGTCAGCAGATCGCGGCCCTTGAAGCGGACCTCGCCCGACAACTGCGCGGTCTCGCGGTTGATCAGCCCGAGGATGGCGAGGTTCGTGACGCTCTTGCCCGACCCCGACTCGCCCACGATGCCGAACGTCTCACGGCGATGCACCGTGAACGAAAGGCGGTCGACTGCATGGACGATCCCGTCGGGCGTGGAGAACTCGACGGTCAGATCCTTGATCTCGAGAAGGGGCTCCCCCAGACCGTTCGTCACTGGTAGCGCACCCGAGGATCGAGGTACGCGTAGACGATGTCGACGATGAGGTTCATGAAAACGACGATGATCGCACTTAGGAGCACGACCGCAACCACCACCGGCAGATTCGAGTTGAACGTCGCGGCGATCACCCAGGAGCCGACGCCCTGCCAGTTGAAGACGGTCTCGGTGATGACGGCGCCGCCGAAGAGCAGCGCGACGTCCATGCCGAACATGGTGACGATCGGGGTCAGGCTCGCCCGGAGGCCGTGCTTCATGATCACGCTGCGCTCCGAGAGGCCCTTGGCGCGTGCGGTCCGGATGTAGTCCTCTCCCATGGCCTCGAGCAGGTTGCCGCGCGTCATTCGCGCGTAGAACGCCGCGTAGAGGAGCGCGAGGACCGAGCACGGAAGGACGAGGTGGAGGAACCACTGGGTCGGGCTCTCCTCGAAGGTGACATACCCCGTGCCCGGGAGCCAACCGAGCCGCTGCCAGAAGACGAAGAGCGCGACGAGACCGAGCCAGAACACAGGCGCCGAGACACCGACGAGCGCGAACCCCATGGTCAGCCGGTCAAGCGTCGTGCCACGCCGAATCGCCGAGATGATCCCGATGAAGACGCCCATGAACGCCCAGAGGATCGCGGCGCCGACGACGAGCGCCAGCGTCCGCGGAACGCGACTGAGGAGTTCGTCGCGGACGCCCACGTCGGTGTCATACGAAAAGCCGAGGCCGGGCCACCCGTACTCGTCGCCCTTGACGAGGTTCTTGACGAAGATTCCGTATTGCTCGTAGACCGGTTCATCGAGCCCGAAACGGTCGCGGACGGCGGCGATCGTCTCCGCAGTGGGTTGGCGGCCGGCGAACCGGATCGCCGGGTCGCCCGGCGGCATGACGTAGAAGATCGCGAACGTGAGCATCGTGACGACCAGCACGACGAAGAGCGCCCAGACCAGCCGGCGAAGGATGTAGGTGCCCACCTTTTACGTCTCCGAAGTCGCCGCTACGCGTCTCCCGTTGAACGCGGT
>JALZEM010000115.1 GCA_030862005.1 Actinomycetota bacterium
CGACCTTCACCGAGCCGGCAACGCTCGATCGCCTGCTCGCGGCGCTGCCGCGCGCGACCGAGGTCACGATCGAGGCGAATCCGGAGACCATCCACGCCGGACTGACCGCGGTCCTCGCGCGGAACGGGGTCAATCGTGTGTCGATCGGCGCGCAAACGTTCAACGCCGCCCTTCTGGACGTCCTCGGACGGCGGGCTCGACCGGAAGACGTCCGGCGAGCTGTTCACCTTCTTCGGCATGAAGGCGTCGACAACATCTCCCTGGACCTCATCTACGGGATCCCGGGCGAGACCGCCTCCGACCTCGAGCGCGATCTAGAGGCGGCGCTTGCGCTCGCCCCTGACCACCTCTCGTGCTACGAGCTCGAGGCGAAGCCCGGTACACGCTTTACGCACGCGTACGGCGCGGAGCTTGCACGGCAGGCCGAGGCGATGGAGGGATACTTCGAGCTCCTCGTCGAGAGGCTCGTTGGCGCCGGCTATCGGTGGTACGAGACAGCGAACTTCTGCCGACCTGGGCGCGAGGCGCGACACAACCTCGCATACTGGCTGGGCCGCGATTACCTCGGTATCGGAATTGGAGCCGTCTCGACCGTGGGGCCGAGGCGGTGGCGAAACGCGCCGCAACTGCGCGCCTACATAGCCGCGCTGGCGCGTGGCCAAAGGCCGGCGTGCGAGGTGGAAATCCTCGATGCCGCGACCAAGGTGCGCGAGCGCCTGATGCTCGGGCTGCGGCTCGACGAGCCGGTTGCGCTCGCCGACGTGGAGGCCGCCGTCGATGAGGACGCGCTTGCGCGCGCGGAGCAACTCGGACTTGCGGAACGGCCCCCGAACGGTCTCACCCTCACGCGACGCGGTCGCTTCCTGGGCGGCGCGGTGACGGCCGAGCTGATGACCTAGGTCCTCGTCCGATCCCTCTCCAGCGACGACTACTCAAAGGCCGGGGCGGCCGAGGCGAGGATGCTGCGCGCCACGACGTCCAGCTCGAGCGGGAGCGCAGCCTCCGGCCAAACTCGGGCAAATGTCCATGGACGAGAAAGCACGAGGATCTCGATCGTGCGACGTGCCCGCACCACACCTAACGCGATCACGCCAGTTGTCAAAGGTTGCCGGCTCGGCTCGTTGAGGCATAAGACCATCGTTTCGCGATCAGGCGCCTCGAGAACGACAAGGAGCGGAAACCACGTACGCGCTTCCGTCGAGGATCGAGCAGGGCGTTGTAGGTCGCTGCGCCCCAAACGCGCGAGGTTCCTCATGTTTGCGCTCCGAAAGCACCCGCCCACTCGGCATCCCGCCGAGCGTGGTTTCAGCGGTCGCTGAGGCTACGCTGTGTCAGTATGGACGGAACCTCTATGCTTTCGCTGACCGCGCGCCAGGAGCAGATCCTCGCGCGCGTCGTCGAGAGCTACGTCGGCACCGGGCTGCCCGTCGGCTCGAAGACGCTTGTCCAGCGAGCGCGCGTCGCCGCCTCTCCGTCGACCGTCCGCTTTGAGCTCGCCGTCCTCGAGGAACACGGCCTGCTCACGCATCCGCATACGTCGGCGGGGCGCGTCCCTACCGACGCCGGCTACCGGTACTACGTCGACCGCGTCCTCGAGCGGCTGGAGCCTCGGCCTGCCGACCTCGAGCTCGACCTCACCGAGGCGGCGAGCGAGGTCGACTCTGCGCTTCGCGCGACGACCGATGCGCTCGCACAGCTCACACACCTGCTCGCGCTCGTGTCCGCACCGCCGCTCGAGACCACCGTCGTCCGCCACGTCGAGGTTCTTCTCCTCCAGCCGCAGCTCGTCATGGTCGTGGTGATCACGTCTACGGGCGGCGTCTCGAAGCGTCTGTTCGCCTTCGCCGCTCCGGTCGATCCCGGCGTCGCGGAGTGGGCGGCCGCATACTTGAACGAGCGCGTCGCAGGGCTCCAGCTAGGCGCGCGCATGTTGCGAAGCCGCTTCGAGGACCCGGAGCTGTCGCAGCGCGAGGGCGAGTTCCTCGCTGAGCTTCTGCCTGCCTTTACCGAGCTCGTCGAGGCGGGCGAGCCGAGCCTCTACGTCGGCGGGACCGCGGGCCTCCTCGACGAATTCCACGCCGACGAGCTGCGCGGGTACCGGCGGCTCCTCGAGGTCCTCGAGCAGCGCGCGGCGATCCTCGAGCTACTCCGCGCAAACCTCCTGTCGAAGCGGCCGTTCGTGCGCGTCGGCTCCGAGTTCGAGGATCCCGAGCTTCGCAGCATCTCGCTCGTCGCCGCGCCCTACGGGCTCCATCATCGAAACCTGGGCACCGTGAGCCTCCTCGGCCCAACCCGCATGGACTACGTAAAAGCGATTGATGCCGTCCGGTCGGCCGCGCACGAGCTCTCGCTCTTCGTCGAGGACATCTACGAGGACTAGTCCGGCCGAGGCAGCCGCGTAACCTTACGTCTCGGTGGCCACTGTCAAGCGCGACTACTACGAGATTCTCGGGATCTCGCGTTCGGCGGACGAGAAGGAGGTCAAGCGGGCGTTTCGGCGGCTCGCCCGCGAGCTCCACCCGGACGTTTCGGATCATCCGGAGGCAGAGGAGCGATTCCGCGAAGCTGCCGAGGCGTACGAGGTGCTCTCGAAGCGCGAGACGCGCGACCTCTATGACCGCTACGGGCACGACGGCCTCCGAACGGGAGGGTTCCGTCCCACCGACTTCGATTTCACGAACCTGTCCGACATCTTCTCCGTCTTCTTCGGCGAGGACATCTTCGGGGGGATGGCGGGCGCAGCCGGCCGGCGCGCCGGACGCGGCGGCGACATCCTCACGGAGATCGAGATCGAGCTCGTCGAGGCCGCGGAGGGCGTGTCGAAGACGGTTCCGTTTCCGGTGAGCGCCACCTGCGAGACGTGCCACGGGACGGGCGCGGCGCCTGGAACGCGGCCCGAGCGATGCGAGCGATGCAGTGGGTCCGGCCGCCTGCAAGCCGTTTCGTCGTCGGTGTTCGGGCAGTTCATCCGCACCCAGACGTGTCCCGAATGCTCCGGGTCCGGACAGGTGGTTGCGACCCCGTGCCCGGAATGCCGCGGCGCAGGCCGCGTCGTCGAAGAGCGGTCGCTGGACGTCGAGATTCCGCCCGGAATCCACGACGGGCAGCGCATTCGTCTCGGCGGCGAGGGGCACGCCGGGGCGTCCGGTGGGCGCGCGGGGGATCTCTACGTTCTCGTCCGCGTGCGACCCGACCCGCGCTTCGTCCGTGACGGGAACGACATCCTGTCGACCGTCGATCTGACGATGACGCAGGCGGCACTCGGTTCGCGCGTACCTGTCCCGACGCTCGACGGCGGAGCCGAGCTCGAGTTCAAGCCGGGCACGCAGCCCGGCGAGATCCACGTCCTGCGCGGGAAGGGCATGCCGGTCCTGCAAGGTTTCGGTCGAGGCGACCACCGCGTGGTCGTGAACGTCGCCGTCCCGCGGCACCTTTCCGACGAGCAGCGGCAGCTCCTCGAGGAGTTCGAACGCACGGCCCGCGACGAGAACTACAAGGCGGACGAGGGCTTCTTCGAGAAGCTTCGAGCCGCGTTCCGCTGACGGACGAGCGGCCGCTTCGGCGAATCGCGATACGAGTCGCGCGCGAGCGTGCCGAGGAGGCGCGGGCCGTCATGATCGAGCTCTTTCCTGAGGGCTTCGTGGAAAACGAGGTCGCTGGTGCCGTCGAGCTCGCGGCGTTCACACGAGCGGATTCGCATCCCCGTCTCACCGACCTCGGCGCCGTCGCCGTGGAGCCGGTTGCACCTGGGTGGGAGGACGCGTGGAAGCGATTCCACCGCGCGACCCGGATCGGGTCGCTGTGGGTCGCGCCGCCGTGGGAACGACCTGACGAGGCGGCGATCACGGTCGTCATCGATCCTGGCCGTGCGTTCGGGACGGGGGCGCACCCGACTACGCGGCTGTGCCTGGAGCTACTCCTAGCCTGCGAGACGGGCAGCCTCGTCGACGTCGGCTGCGGGTCCGGAATCGTCGCGATCGCGGCGGCGAAGCTCGGCTTCTCGCCGGTCATCGCGCTTGACAACGACGAGGCCGCCGTCGAGGCGACGCGGGCGAATGCCGCCGCGAACGAGGTTGCTGTCGAGGTGCGCGTGGCCGACGTCGTCGAGGATCCGCTTCCCGAAGCTGATCTTGCGGTCGCGAATCTCGATGTGGCCACGGTCGGGCGCATTGCCGAGCGCATTACGGCCCGCCTTCTCGTGACCTCGGGATATCTCGTCTCGGATTCGCCGACGACGGCCGCGTGGCGCCATCGCCAACGACGCACTGCTGAAGGATGGGCCGCCGATCTCTTCGACGCGGGCCGACGCGAACCGGCGTAGCATTTCGGTTCCCGTGGCGACGTTCTCGATTCGGTTTCTCGGCTGCAAGGTCTCTCAGACCGATGCCCAGGAGATGCGCGAGCGCCTCGTTGCCGATGGTCATGTCGAGGCCGCGGGCGAAGCCGACGTCGCTGTCATCAACACCTGCTGCGTTACGCACGAGGCGGTTCGCAAGTCGCGGCAGGCGGCGCGCCGAGCAGCGCGGCATGCCCGCCGCGTCTACGTGACCGGATGCGGAGCAAATCTCGCCGGCGAGGTGTTCGGCGCGCTGCCGGACAACGTCACCGTCGTTCGCGCGCCGAGCGAGCAGGCACCGTCCGTCGTCGCCGGAGACGTCGGCGCGATCGGCTGCGTGAATGCGGACGTAGGCCTCGATCGGGTTCGCGCCTTCGTGAAGGTCCAGGACGGCTGCAGCTTCTCCTGCAACTTCTGCGTGATCCCGCAGGTGCGCGGTGCCTCCAGAAGCCGGTCCGCGGACGCCGTTCTCGCGGAGATCGAGCGGCGCGTCGCGCAGGGGCACCGCGAGGTCGTTCTGACCGGGATCAACCTCGGCTGCTACCGCGACCGCGACGCCCGTTTCGATCTCGCCCGTCTCGTCCGTGCCGCCGGCGCGACGCCGGGCCTCGCGCGACTTCGGCTTTCGTCGATCGAGGTGAATCATCTGGACGACGGGCTCGTCGCGGCAATGACGGAGACGCCGACGGTCGCACGCCACCTGCACGTGCCGCTTCAGTCGGGCGACGATGCCGTGCTCTCCGCGATGGGCCGCCGCTACACGGTCGCGACCTATCTGCGCCGGGTGGCGAAGGCCGAAGGATTCAACGTGACGGCCGATGTCATCGTCGGCTTTCCGGCCGAGGACGAGCGCGCATTCGTGAACACGCTCCGGACCGTCGAGAGAGCGGGGATAACGAAAGTCCACGTGTTCCCGTACTCGCCGCGGCCGGGGACGAAGACGGCGGACGCTGACTCGGTTCCACCCGACGTCAAGAGAGAGCGAGGCGCCCGGCTCCGTGCCCTCTCCGAGGACGCTTCGCGCAGCCGTTGGCGCCGAAAGCTCGGCCATGAGGACGCCGTCCTCGTCGATCGTCCCGGGCGCGGGTACGGAGACGACTACACGCCGTGGCTCGTCGATGCTCCCGTCGGCGATCTCGTTCGCGTGCGCGCGCGCGCCGTGACGGACGAAGGAATCGTCGGTGTCGCGGCCTGACTGTCTGTTCTGTCAGCTCGTGCGTGAGGGCGACCATGTTCACAGCGCCGACGGCTTCGTTGCGGTCCGCGACATCAATCCGAAGGCACCCGTGCACCTGCTCGTCCTTCCCGAGCGTCACGTCGATACGTTCCGCGAGGTAGGCGACTTCCCGCCGGAGGAGGCGAAGCGGATGCTCCAGTTCGTCTCGGAGACGGCGCGCGAGGCCGGGCTCGAGGACTACCGCGTGGTCGTCAACGTCGGCGAGCGCGCCGGCCAGACGATCTTCCATCTGCACTGGCACGTTATGGGCGGCGAGATCGGCGGGTTCGAATGACCCTGATCGGGCGGATCGAACGCGAGCTTCGGGATGCGATGCGGTCGCGCGATCGCGACCGGTCCGACGCGCTCCGGCTCACGCTCGCGTCGCTCCGCGCGGCCGAGAAAGAGATCCAGCGACCTCTGCAGGAGAGCGAGGAGCTGCAGGTGCTCCAACGCGAGCGGAAGCGCCGGACCGAGGCGGCGGAGGCGTTCCGCTCCGGTGGGCGCGACGAGCAGGCCGCGAAGGAGGAGCGCGAGCTCGCAGTGATCGAGGAGTTCATGCCCGAGCCGATCGCGGAGGAGGAGCTCGAGCAGATCGTCGACAATGCGATCGCCGAGACGGGAGCGACGTCGATCCGCGACCTCGGGCGCGTGATGGCCGACGTGATGCCGCAGGTCTCCGGCCGCGCGGACGGGTCGAGCGTAAGCCGCCTCGTCCGCGAGAAGCTCGCCTAGCGATCCACCGACTGCGTTCATGCGCGGAAACTCGCCGCGATCTGGTTGAGACGTCCTGATAGTGCGCGGCTTTCGGCGGTCGGCTGAGCGCCGAGCAGAGGGGCGGGGCGGGACCCGAGTTACGCGCGCGCGCGTAAATACTGAGACAGCCTCCACCCGAAGCGTTTCTCGCCGACAGGTTTTCGCGCCGCAAGGGGCAATTACACTTCGGTCATTGCAGGAAGTTCTTTCGGTCTCCAATGAGGTCGCGGCGGAACTCGCGACGATCGACGACGCCGTCCTCCGGGCGCTCCGCGAGCGTCTTGGATGCGACGTCCTCCTCCGTGGAAACCGCCTGACGCTCGAGGGCGACGACCAGAAGGTCGGCGACGCGCGTCTCGTGATCGACGAGCTCGTCGAGCTCGTCGAGGGCGGACACGCGATCGGGGCCGGCACCGTTGACGCCGTCCTCGCCGCCCTCGACGAGTCGCGTGACCTGCGCGACGTCTTCGAGGACGTCGTCTGGCGCCACCGCGGCAAGAAGATAACGCCGAAGACCGTGAACCAGAAGCGGTACGTGGACGCGATTCGCCGCTGCACGATCACGTTCGGGATCGGTCCCGCCGGGACCGGCAAGACGTACCTTGCGATGGCCCTCGCCGTCCACGCGCTCCACGAGCGGAAGGTGAACCGCATCATCCTCACGCGCCCTGCGGTCGAGGCCGGGGAGCGGCTCGGCTTCCTTCCGGGCGACATGCTCGCCAAGGTCGACCCGTGTCTTCGGCCTCTCTACGACGCGCTCTACGACATGCTCGACGCCGACCGCGTCAGCTCGTACATGGAGAAGGGGACGATCGAGGTCGCGCCGCTCGCCTTCATGCGCGGGCGGACGCTGAACGACTCGTTCGTGATCCTCGACGAGGCGCAGAACACGACACCCGAGCAGATGCACATGTTCCTGACCCGGCTCGGCTTCGGATCGAAGATCGTCGTCACCGGAGACGTCACACAGGTCGACCTGCCGCGCGACCAGGCGTCCGGGCTCGTCCGCGTGCGCCAGATCCTGAGCGAGGTTGATGGAGTCGAGTTCATCGAGTTGGGGAACCAGGACGTGGTCCGCCACGTCCTCGTCCAACGCATCGTCGAGGCGTACAAGCGGCACGCCGAGCAATCGACGAACGGCCCCCGCCCGTGATCGCGATCGAGATCGAGAACCGAAGCGGCGCCTCCGTCGACGAGGGAGCGATCGCATCCGCGTGCCGCGCCACGCTCGCCGCCGAAGGCGTCGAGCGT
>JALZEM010000117.1 GCA_030862005.1 Actinomycetota bacterium
CTCTCCAGCAGTGACGAGGCGCGCAACCTGTTCGCCTCCCCACCGCGTCTCGGCCTCGCGTTCGCAGCAATGCTCCTCCTCCTCGCCGCGGCCGCGCTCTTCGTCCGTCTTCCTGCGATTGTTCCGATAGCGCTTCTACTCGCCGCGCCGATTCGCATGCCGGTCGACGTCGGCGATGAGAAGGCGTTCCTCCTCGTTCCGCTCTACGGCCTGCTCGTGAGTTCGGCGCTCGCGCTCGCGTTTCGGGCCCTGCGTGGCGATCGTCTGCCGAGATTGCCTCCCGTACTCGGCATACCTGCCGCTCTCTTCGTCGGGCTCGCCGCGGTCTCGCTCTTCTGGTCGCAGGACGTTCGCTCGGGAACGATCAAGCTCGCGTTCGTCCTTTTCCCGTTCGCTCTCCTCGTTGGGGTTCTCGCGCGCACACCGTTTCGTCCGTGGCTCCCGCGCGCGCTCGCGGTCACGCTCATCTCGCTCGCGACGGCGTTCGCGCTGCTCGGGCTCTGGCAGCTCACGACGAAGGATCTCTTTTTCGCGAAGGACGTCGAGGCCGCGAACGCCTATGCGGGCTTCTTCCGCGTCACGGCCGTCTTCAACGACCCGAGCATCTACGGCCGCTACCTCGCGCTGGCGATCGTCCTCCTCCTCGTCGCCCTCTGGCTCGGCCGCGTAAGCCTCCCGCTCGGCATCGGCGTGATCGCCGTCCTCTGCGCAGGCCTCTACTTCGCCTATTCCCAGTCGAGCCTCGTCGCCCTTTCCGTCGGCGTTCTCACGACCACGTTGGTCGCGGCGGACGCACGAAGTCGCCGCGTCGTCGTCGTCGCTTCGCTCCTTCTCGCGCTCGTCGCCGGCGCGGTTGTCCTTGCGATCTCGCGCAACGACCCTCTTCGCCACGTGACGAGCGGGCGTTCCGACCTCGTTGCGAACACGACGCAGGTGATCCGCGAGCATCCGCTGGTCGGCGTGGGCATCGGCGCGGAGCGCGAGGCAAGCGGCGAAGAGGCGCAGGCGGAGGGCCGGCGGCTCGGGAAGGCCTCGCACACCGCCGTCCTCACAGTCGCCGCGGAACTCGGGATCGTCGGCGCAATCGTCTTCTTCGTCTTCCTCTTCGGCGCCGTCTCCGTTTTCGCCGCCGCGCGTGCTCGCGACGGCGCGCTCGGCCTCGGTCTCGGCGTCGTCTTCCTCGTAATCTTCGTCCATTCCATCTTCTACAGCGGCTTCTTCGAGGATCCGCTCGTCTGGGGCGCGCTCGGAGTCGCAGCCGCCGCGCGCGCCGCGGCTCAACCCGTCGTAGCGATCGCCGGTCCTCAGGCAGGCTCGACGGAAGTCCGGCCGGAGCCGGTCGGCGCGCGGAGCAGGTCGACGCCGGCGTAACGGAGCGGCAGAGCGCACCGAGCTGATGCGAACCACCCGTGCATTCCGGCTCCGGCGGCTCGTCTGGCGCGTTCGACGCAACGTCCCACGCGTCGCGCAGCCGCTTTCGGGGGTTTTGCCCTCGTTCGCGCCGCCGCGCCGGCCGATCTTCCTGATCGGGTGCCCGCGATCGGGAACGACCGTCCTTCTCCGAGCGCTCCTCCGAAGCCGCGAGGTCCGGTCGATCCAGAGCGAAGGTCACATCCTCTGGGACGCGTACCACCACGCCCGTGACCGCGGCTGGGATTCGGACGGGCTCGGCGCCGACGACGTGCTCGAGCGCGAGCGCGAGTACATCTACTGCGCGATCACGCTGTTCGTCCGCCAGCGGCGGTTCATCGACAAGACGCCCGCGAACTGCCTTCGCATCCCGTATCTCGACGCGCTCTTCCCCGACGCGACGTTCGTCTTCTTACGCCGCCGGGCGGCTGACAACGTCAACTCACTGATCGAAGCCTGGCGGGCGCGGCCGCGCTTCGTGAAGCACACGCTCCCCGAGCGACTCGACCGGCTAGGCGAACTCAGCGGCGACTCGTGGAGCTTCGTTCTCATCCCGGGGTGGCGCGACCTCCGTTCGGCCTCGCTCGAGGAGATCTGCGCCCGCCAGTACGTCGCGTGCAACGAGGCTGTGCTCGCGGCCCGTGGGTCGGTCGAGGATCGGCGCTGGATCGACGTCGGGTACGAAGATCTCGTCCGGTCGCCGCTCGACGAGCTCGCGCGCGTGTTCGACGGGCTCGACCTCGCGTTCACCAACGACGTCGCGCGCTTCGCCGCCGCGCTCGATCGGACGCCGGCGCCGACCGCCCTCACCGCTCCCCGCCGGGATAAGTGGCGCGACCAGAACCCCGACGCAATCCGCCGCATCCTGCCGCTCGTCGCGGAGACGGAACGACGGCTCGGATACGAACCTCAGGCGGTGGGCTCGAGTCCGTAGACGCGCTCTTCCTCGGCAATGATCGGCGCGTAGCGCCCGTCCGGAAACGTCCAGAGGCGCTCGCCGCTTCACGCGTCGAGCGCGTACGTGCGGCCGCCGAGCGTGGCGGCGCAGACGACGCCGGCGGTGTTCCCGATGAAGATGCCGCGTGGTGCCGGTAGACCAACGGACACGAGCGATTCCGCGTCTTATCGCCTCCGCCTCGGCTCGACCGCGAAGAGCCCGGCCCGACCGTGCATCAGGAGCCGCGCGCCGTTCCCGGACACGGGCACGTACTCACCACGAGGGAAGGTCCACACCGTCCGACCTGTCCGCCAGTGCCAACCGCGGATCTGCCCTTCGAGGACGCCCGCGTATACGACTCCGGCGACGACCACGACCGCCCCGGAAACCCGCCCGGGAATGCTTCTGCTCCAGAGGATTCGCCCGGATGCCGCGTCGGCGCAGGAGACGACGCCCCCGTACGTGCCGAAGTAGACCCGCCCGCGATAGAAGGCGGGCGCCGAGTAGAGGTATGCGCCGACGGGGACCCGCCAGAGCAGGCGCCCCGTCCGCGCGGAAAGCGCCGAGAGGCCCGAGAAGACGGACGAGGCGAAAACGCGGTTCGCCCCCACCGCCACGGCGGCGTAGACCCGCGACCCTGCGCTCCCCGTCCAGATTCGGCGCCCCGAGCGCGCGTTGAGCGCGAAAACGCGCCCGGCGTAGTCGCCGAAGTAGAGCCGCCCGCGCAGGAGAGCGGGGCTCGACGTGATCTTCACGCCGCCGGAGAAGATCCAGCGCGCCTTCCGCAGCTTGAGGTCGAGCGCGTACACGCGCCCTGTTGCATCGCCGAAGTACGCGATCCCGTTCGCGACCACGGCCGACGGCTCGGCCGGACCGGTTTCGTACCTCCAGCGGACCTTCCCGGTGTCCATGTCGACGATCGTCACCTGACCGGGTGTCTTCGACGTCAGGACGAGGGTCCTCCGGTCCGGATCAACGGCGGGCGACGAGGCGAACGTGGTCGCGATGTGCCTCCGCCACAGGATGCGCCCCGTACGCATCGAGACGGCGGTCAGGTAGCCGCGGAAGTTTGTGGCGTATGCGACTCCCTCCCAGACGACCGCGGGATACTCGAGAAGCGATCGGAGCGAGCGCCGCCACACGACGCGGAACGGTGGCCGCAGGCTGATCGCAGGGTGCGCCTGCGTCCGCGCGGGAGTCGCGCCGTAGAGCGGCCACTGGAGATCGCGCCGCCAGAGGCGGACGCTCGAAGTCCGGTCGGGACGGAGACGCAGTATGACGCGGCGCGCGATGTACCTCGGCGCCGAGATGCGCGCGGGGAACTGCGCTGTGCGGCGGACGTGGACGAGCGCGACGCCCCGCGCGTTCGAGCGCCCAACTTGGCTGGCGACACGCACGACGGCCCTCCGAACGACGCTGTTCGTGTCGCCGTCCACAACACGCACCGCCGCGGCCGGAGGAGATGCCTCCTCCTCGAGCGTTCCTCCCGCAGTCGCTGTTCGCGCCGCCGGAGGCTCCTTTTGCGAGGCGGGGTCGCCGCTGCTGCACGCGGCGACAGTGGTCGTGGCGGCGAGCGCGAAGGCGAGGAAACAGGGGCGCAACGAAGGAACGTTCGCGGAGACGAGCGCGTACGAACGCTAGCGGACGGCTGCGACGAGGCTACGCAGCCGGCCCTTGGGCAGGCTTGCGGAGAACGACGACGTTCGAATGGTTGAGCGTTCGCCGGTCGTGCTCGACGATCTCGAAGGCGCGTCGCGCGACGAGCGCCTCCATTTTCGTCGCGTTCATCGCTGAGAAGCCGCCATATCCGCTTCGCCGTCTGAAATACCTCTTCGAGCGATCGGCGTACTGGATCGAGGCGAAGCCGCCGCGCCGAAGAACGCGGCCGATCTCGCCGAGATACTCGTCGATCCCTTCCGGCGTGATGTGCACGAACGTCCCGAACGAGAACACGAAATCGACCGACTCGTCGTCGACGGCGCCCATCTCGTACCCGCCGGTCTTGTAGAAGCGCAACGTGGCCGGGGCATCACGGAAGCGCTCCTCGAGGTACGAGAAGAACTCATCGTTCAACTCGACGACGATGACCTCGCGGGCACGGACGAGATACTTCGTCCAGCGCCCGCCCCCGGCGCCGATCTCGAGTGCGACCGTCTCCGGCGTCACGTAGCGCTCGAGGTACCGCTTCCGGACCTTCGCCAGGTTTCCCGGAATCCGGTGGCCCCAGCGCACCTTGCGCCAGAAATAGCGTAGGCCCGAGACCGACGGGTCGCCCCAGCGGTCACCGTAATGAGGCGTCCGACCACGCGTGCGAAACCGCGTGAGGTCGTTGCTCCAGCGTCTGTTCCAGGTCGTTGTCGGCACGCGCCGCGCAAGAATAGATGCCCGCCTCTGGCGTCCGCGTCCGCGGCAGGCGCGCTGGGGGTGGTCGCGGCGGCGGTTACGATCGACGGCGTGGCCCGCCGCGAAGATTCCACCCGGATCGTCGGGCTCGGCGCCGGAACACACGCGAAGTCGGTGCTCGAGACGCTCCGATCGACCGGCGAGTTCGAGCCGGTCGCGCTGATCGACGACGATCCCGGCCGAGCGGGAGCCGACATTCTCGGCGTCCCTGTCGTTCACGGCGAGCCCGCGCTTGCGCGCGTGCGCGCCGACGGCGTCCGCCACGGATTTGTCGGCGTCGGAGGCGTCGAAGACAGCGAGCCGCGCCGACGCGTCTTCGAGCGCCTGCGCGACGCAAGCTTCGACCTTCCGCCGCTCGTCCACGCGGCGGCCACCGTGTCACGCGGCGCGCGCCTCGGGGCAGGCGCACAGATCTTCGCGACGGCGGTCGTGAACGTCGACGCCGAGGTCGGGGACGGGGCCATCGTGAACACGGGCGCGATCATCGAGCACGACTGCCGGATCGGCGCGCACGCGCACGTCGCGCCGGGCGTCCGTCTCGCTGGTCTCGTCTCGGTCGGCGCAGGCGCCCACATCGGAATCGGCGCCGTCGTGATCGAGGGGATCCGGATCGGCGCGGGCGCGCTCGTCGCGGCAGGAGCCGTCGTCGTCGGCGACGTCGACGACGGCGCGCGCGTCGCAGGCGTTCCGGCGCGCGCGATCTCCCTCCGCTAGACGACCTCGCCCCAGTCGGCCCGGGCCTCGTTGTAGATCTCGCTCGGGCGAAAGAGGAGCGGGACCGTGCGGGCCAGGATCCTTGCATCGAGCGCGAGCGAGCGGTGCTCGACGTACCAGACGTCGAGCTCGATCCGCTCCTGCCACGTCAGCTCGTTGCGTCCCGAGACCTGCGCCCAACCCGTGATCCCCGGCCGAACCTCGAGCCGACGACGTTGGAACGGTGTGTACTGGTCGACCTGGTACCGCAGCGTCGGCCGCGGCCCGACGATGCTCATGTCGCCGCGGAGGACGTTCGCGAGCTGCGGCAACTCGTCGAGCGACCACTTGCGGAGGAAGGCGCCGACGCGGGTGATCCGCGGGTCCGATTCGGCGACGAGCCAGCCGGCACCCGTCGTGTGAGCGTTGTCGACCATGGTCCGGAACTTGAACATCGGGAAGTCGCGCCCGCCTCGTCCCACTCGCGCTTGGCGCAGGATCATCGGCCCACGCGTCTCGAGACGGATCGCCACCGCAACGGCGGCGAGTACCGGCATCATCGTGACCAGGCCGACGGCAGCAGCGCCGACATCGAACGCGCGCTTCACCGTTTCGTAGGCGCTTCCTTGCGCGGGGACGGACGCGGTCTTAGCCATGGCGACGGGCGACATCCTCGAGCGTGCTTGCGAACCGGTCCGCGAGGAGATCCTGTGAGAACTCCCGTGTGGCGAGCGCACGCGCGTTCTCGCCGAGTTCCGCGAGACCATCACGCCGTTCCGCGAGGGCCATGAGCGCTCGCGCGAGCGCCTCCCCGTCCCCCGCGGGAACGTAGACGCCGGCCTTGTTCTCC
Source organism: Actinomycetota bacterium (assembly GCA_030862005.1). Taxonomy (GTDB): domain Bacteria; phylum Actinomycetota; class Thermoleophilia; order Gaiellales; family Gaiellaceae; genus JACCYG01. The sequence continues at coordinate 6,294 of JALZEM010000117.1, forward strand.
TCGACAAGGCTCCGGAGCCACCCATCGACGTTGACGACGACGGGCTTGCCCGCGGCGAGCGAATCAAAGAACTTGTTCGGCGAGTTCAGCTCGAAGACGGGGTTCGGCGCAAAGATCGTCAGCGTCACGTCGGCCGACGCGATGACCGCAGGCATCTCCATCCGCGGGACGGGCGGAAGCACAAGGAGATTGTCGAGGCGCTCGTCACGCACGCGCTGCTCGAGCGCATCGCGCTCGCTGCCGCTCCCGAGCGCAACGATCGCGACGTTCTCCTTCCCTGCCCGCTTGAGCGCGGCGGCGGCGTCGGCGAGCTGGTAGACGCCGTTCGCGACGCCCATGGAGCCGGAGTAGACGGCAACGAACTTCCCTTCGAGACCGTGCCGCGCCCGGCCGCCGTCTTCCCGGCCGCGCGGGCGGAAGAGCTCGAGATCGCTGAAGTTCGGGATCAGGACGAGCTTCTCCTCCGGGATGCCGCGGCGGACGAGCTCGGACACGACCGTCTGGCTGCAGACGACGAGGCGCTCGGCGCGGTCGTAGAGCCGCCGTTCGAGCCACTCCGCCGCCGCGATCTCGGAGCGCCCGGTGAGAAATCCCATCGCGGCGGGAGCGGCCGGCCAAAGGTCCTGGAGCTCGAAGACGAACGGCACGTGCTTGAGCGCGCCTGCGACCGCGCCCGGAATTCCAACGGTGAGTGGCGTGGACGAGGCATAGACGACCTCCGGTCGCGGAGCCGCGGCGGCGACGACGCTCGCGGCCGCCGCGTAGGCGCCGTACGAGAGAAGCCGCCTTGTCTTCGCGAAGGCCTGGTCGTACGGAATCGTCATCCAGAGGACGTCGATCCCGTCGACGCGCTCGCGTGTGAGAGGGCGCCGACGCCGTGACCGCGGCGCGACCTCGAGCCAGCGCGGGTCGCGAGCGACCATGGTCACATGGTGCCCCCGCTCGACGAGGTGCCGCGCGAGCGCGTACGCACGCGTTGGAGCCGAGTGACGCGGCGTCAGGAACTTCGGATCGAAGTAGAGGACCTTCACCGGAGTGGGGCGCCAACGATACGGGAGCCCGCCGCGCGGGCAGCCTCAGGCAACGCGCTTCAGGTAGCCGCGTCGATTCCAGGTGAAGAAGAACTTGTGCTTCGTTGCGTCGACCTCGAACGAGTCGTTTTCCGCGAGGAACAGGGAGACCGCGTCCCACGGCCCTGGGCCGAAGCGCGTCGTGACCGGATGCCCGTCGGCGTGCGTGTCCTCGACGACCACGTACGAGCCGATCGGAACGCGCAAGGTCCAGAGACGTAGCTCGGCAAGGACGTGGTCCCGCTCATGGGCCGAGTCGAGCACGACGAGCGCCTTGCGGCCGTCGATCATCCTGTCGACTTCCGCCGCGATCTGCGGGTCGATGGACGAGCCGGTGACGTACGTGATGCGCGGGTGCTCGGGACGGTTCGACAGCGGTTCCACATCGATGGTCACAACCTCGCCGTGGCCGAGCAGATCGAAGAGCCGCGCGAAGTAATAGGCGCTCCCGCCGTATTTCGTGCCCGCCTCCACGAGGATGTCCGGACGGAGCTCGAAGAGCATCTCCTGGTAGATCCAGAGGTCGAGCGGGCACTTCTGCACGGGGACGCCGAGAAACCGCGTGTTGAACCACGTTCGTTTCGGCGAGTGGTAGTACAGGCGGTGGAACTGGTCGATGACCGCGCGTCGCACGCGCGGTGACCGGCGGCGCCCGTCGAGATCGGCGTCGGCGAGCGCGCGGAATGCGTTCACGACGGCTTTTTCGAGATCGCTCGTGCTCGCGAGGCCGTCGGCTCGGAGGTCGCGGAGCGGAACGATTGCCTCCTCCTCTTCGGGCGCGAGGTTCGTGAGCCGCGCTCGACAGGGCTGACGCTGGAGCCGGAGGAACGCCTGCAGTCGGGGCACGTGGCGCCGGAGCGATGTCCGCATCCGTTTCGCCGCGGCCGGGATCCTCATCGCTCGTGCGCCGTCAGCGCGCGCGGCGAATCCCGGGTTCGCCGGTCCACTTTCGGACGTCGTCGAGCGATTCCGCCAAGGCACGTCCGGCACGCAAGCCCGCGCTCGCACCGACGCGGACCGGGCGCGGGATGCGGCGGCGCCAAGCCGGATCGAAGAGGATCCGCTCCACGAGCCGCGGCGAAAGGTCGCCGCGTCGCTCCGTGCCGTTGGCCGACCGCGTGCTTCGCACGCCAAAGCTCCCGTCTGGCGTGACGTCGAGGACGAGGCCGAGTGATTTCGTCGACGGCCCGATCGTCGCAGAGAGCCTCCACGACCCGGGCGCCAGGCGGCGGCTAGAAGGCAACATCCGTCGGAATGGCACCCGTGCCTCAAAGCGTGCCGCCGTGTCCCCCCTCGGCGCGGAGAGTGTGGCGTCAACCGTGACAGCGCGGGCTGCAGGACCGATGCGCTTCGCGTGGAGCTTGACCGGCTTGATCGAGTCAGGCGCGCCGACGACGGCGGGGACACGAAGGATGAGCGCAAGCGCGGAGTCGGCCCGCCGGACATCGGCCTCTCCCGGCTTCACGTCTGCGACCAGCGACTTCGACGACTGATCCACGTCGAGGCTCAAGTTCCCGAAGCGAGTCCAAAAAGGGATGACGACGTGCGGTGGGGCACCGACGACTGCGGCCGGAGGGTCAGCGGGAACCATTTCGGCGCGCCGCGCGCCCACGCGAGCGGCCGCAGACCAGCTCAGCATGTGGACTCGCGCGACCACGTCCCACGTCTCACGCGCGAGGGGCATTCCTGCGGCGGCTGCCAACGGATCGAT
>JALZEM010000118.1 GCA_030862005.1 Actinomycetota bacterium
CGCGACGAGCGCGACCGCGTTCGCGCGCCGGAGGGCGACCCTGCGCCCCGCCAGCCGTTCGACGGCGGCGGCCGGATCGGGCTCACGCCGCGGGACGATCACCATCGCCGCGCGGCCCAGCCCGTAGAGGCTGAAACATGCGGCGCCGGCAATCGGCCGTCCGAGCGCGACCGCGGCAGCGCACGCGATCCAGAACGTGGCGACGGGCTGGTAGGTGAAGAGCCCGAGCCCGAGGCCCGCGCCGTACCCCGCGGACCAGACTGGAAGCGGCAGCTCTGCATGCCACCGCTGCGGTACCTGAAGTCGGACTTGCGGCAGCGGGAATCGGATCAGCTCGAGCTCCCGCAGCGCTGCGAAGATCGCGAGGACGGCTGCGCCGACGATCACCGGGCGTGCATCCACCAGCCCACCGAGCAGGCCGAGCAGTGCGCCCACGAGCGCGGCCGCGGCGATCGCCGCGAGCGTGAACGCCGCGAGGGCGAAGCGGTACCGGTTGCGGCCCCCGCACACGGCGGGGGTGATCGTCTCGATCATCGAGAGTCCTCAGGGGGACCAGGCACCCGACACCCCGGCGAAGAGCGCCGCCGTGCAGACAGCGGCCTCGATCAGCACGGGAGCTTCGTGTCGTAGTACATGACGCAGAACACGCGTCGGCCGGTGTAGCAGTAGCCCCTCAAGGACGCGTCGCCGTTGATCCGGCGGCGACTCGGCGAGCAGCAGTCGACGAGCTTTCGGATCTGGCCGTTGCAACAGCGGTACCAGGAGCCTTGGGTCACGGCCGAGATCCCGAACCGCTCAGGAACCCAGTCCTCGCAGATCCGCGTCCGCGGGCCGCGTTCGAGCGGCTCACCATTCGGATCCACGAGGCGCTCGCCTCCCTCGTTCACGGGAAAACCGTCTCGGTCGACGAGACGCCCGAGGTTGTCGACCGGCTTTCCGTCGCCGACGCGGATCGGGTAACCGCGCCGGTCGATGCGTGGAAGCGAGCCGGGGCTCGGACACGAACCCGTCGTCCAGATGTGGCCGCACAGGTGGAACGCGTCGGCTTCTTCCGGCGCGAGCGCCGCGGCGACGCCCGCTCCGCCGAGCGCCGTCATGACCGCGGCGCCGAGGCGTCCGAGGAACGACCGGCGCGTGATCCCGGTCGCAAGCTCCGCCGAGAGACTCGCGGCGGCGCGGTCGAGAAGCTCGTCAGGCCGCCGCATGGTTCCTCCTCGCACGTCCGACCGCGAGCACGTGATCGAGCTGCTCGAGCGTGTTGATCGACCCTTTCGCGACCACGGCCCCGTCGATCACATGGACGACGAACGGCGTCCCCGGAACCAGCCAGGCGGCGAAAGTGTCGGGATCGTCGGACTCGGAAACGACGTGGACGCGCAACCCTTCGCGTGCAAGCGCTCGCACAGCCGGAGCGAGCTCGCGGCAGAGGCGACAGTTCTCGGAGAAGAAGGCGACGAGCTCGGGGCCGCGCCGTACGAGCTCCGCAAAGGCGGGCGCCGGCTCGCCCACGTCGGGCCCCTCTTCCGCGAGCTCGAGCGCGGCGCGCGGGGCGATCCGCAGGCTGAGCACTCCGACCTGGCGGTACAGCGCGAGGACGAGCATGCCGAGAAGACCGACGGCGACGGCGAGCACGGCGAGCGCGATCAGGATCATGGTCTCGTCGGATGGTGCCCTGAGCTCGAGCTCGGCGGCGAGGACAACGAGCCCCGCCAGCGTGGTGAACGCGAGAGCGCGAACGAGGACGAACCCGATCGGCCGTTCGTCTACGCCGAAGCACCCGCAGCGGAGCCTCCGGACTCCGCGCACGCGGAGGCGCGTGACGGCGGCGGTGAATGCGAGGCCGAGCGCAACGGCTCCGTAGGCGGACGGCAGGACGGCGACCCCGGTAACGAGCAGGACGCCCAGACCGGCCTCCGCCGCGACGAGCGCAACTCCGAACGGTCGCCGAAGCGAGAACGGCACGCCGTAGCCGGCGAGAACGTCCGGTACCTCGGCCCAAGCGCGAATCTTCATCGCAGCAGACGCGAGCAGGACGGCGCCGAGTGCGATCGCGGTCACGATGACCATCGCAAGAGGGTATCGGCGGAAGCGGAATGCGAATCGAGACCATCCGACTAACGTGCGGATGCCGATGACAGGAGCCCGAGGCCTCGACAACGCGCTCCTCGCCGAGCGGATGGAGGCTTTGGCGGCCCTCCTCGACCTTGCGGGCGCGAATTACTACA
>JALZEM010000130.1 GCA_030862005.1 Actinomycetota bacterium
ACTCACCTCGCCGACGTCGTCGAGACGGTCGTCGACGACGCCGGTGTCGATCACGCGATCTGGCTCGGCCACAGCTTCGGCGGCCGGCTCATCCTCGACCTCTACGACTGGTACCCCGATCACGTCAGCGCCGCAGTGCTTCTCGATCCCGCGATTCAGGTACCTGCTTCACGCGCGCTCGAGCTGGCGGAGCGGGAACGCCAGGAGAAGGCGTTCGGAACGGTGGACGAGGCGATCACGACGCGGATCGAGACCGCGCCGCTCCTTCACACCCCGCGCGAGCTTCTCGAAGAGGAGATGCGCGAGCACCTCGCCCGGTCCCCCGACGGCCTCCTTCGCTATCGCTACTCGCAGGCCGCGGTCGTCGCCATGTACGGCGAGCTCGCCGGCGCGCCCCCGCGGCCGCCCGAAGGAATTCCGACACTCGTGGTCGTCGGCGAGGACTCCGGCCTCGTCGCCGAGGGCCAGCTCGAGGACCTTCACCGCGCGCTTGGCGACCTCCTCGAGGTCGCAACCGTTCCCGGCGGCCACATCGTCCTCTGGGACGCCTACGAGAAGACGGCAGCCGCGGTCGAAGCCTTCGTCACCGCGGCCGAAGCCCGGCTTCCTCGAACGCGGCGCTGACCAGCGAGTCGTACCGTCCTGCGGCGAGGTCGCCGAACGGATCGTCCGTGTAGTGAAGGAGCTGGCCGTAGGGGAGCGAGAACGCGGCGCGCATGGCGAGGAGACGCTCCCGCTCGCCGTCGCCGTCTCGGAGCACGCGGCTCGCGGCGGTGAGCCGACGGACGAGCGCGATCCGGGGAGGCGCGGCCTGGAAGAGCAGCAGCACCGAGGGGATCAAGAACGTGAGGAAGCCCAAGAGGTCGGCGGTGCGATGAACGCGCTCTTCGCCTTCGCGTCCGATCTCGGCAGCGTTCCCACCGGTCCCCTCGCCCGCCTCGCGGAGCCCGCCTGCGACGTCGTCGCCGACCAACGGCGCTTCCTCGACGGCGTCGGCGGCGGTCTGAAAGCCGCCTTGGACGGACTCACCTGCGTCGCGCACCCCCTCTCCGAGCACTGCGAGTCGGTCGACGGTGTCGTGCACCTTGAACCCGAGCCACGCGAAGAGGACGAGGAGCGAGAGGACGACCAGGTCGCTAACGATGGTCGCGGCTCGCTGGGACGGGATGTCAGGATAGAAGCGCATCGTTCCTCCTCGATTCGGAGCGGCAGGCAGGATCCGGCCATGATGACCGCGACGGACGTCCACGAGGTCGTCTCGCGACTCGAAGCGGCCGGCGTCCCGTTCTGGCTCGACGGCGGTTGGGGCATCGACGCGCTCGTCGGACGCGAGACCCGCCCGCACGACGATCTCGACCTCGTCGTCTCACGCGACACCCTCGGCGACGCATGTCTCGCACTCGCCCCACTCGGCTTCGAGCACGCGCCGGAGGCGGCGCCGGGGCTTCCGGCGCGCCTCGTCGTACGCGATCCGAGTGGACGCCAGGTCGACTTCCACGTAGTCGTCTTCGACCACGAGGGAAACGGGCACCAAGAGCTCGACGACGGTTGCTGGGGCCTCTATCCCCGCGAGGGGCTGGTCGCGTTCGGGAGCGTCGCGGGGCGGCGCATCCCGTGCGTGACGGCGGAGGTCCAGGTCCGCCACCACCTCGGCTACGAACTGGACGACCGTGACCGCGCCGACATTCGAGCGCTCGCGACCGTGTTCCGCCTCGAGCTGCCGCCCGACTTCGGCTAGGCGCCGGTTGGTGCGAGCGTCACAGGATCCGAGCACCGAGTGCGCTCGCGGCGAGCTCTACCGCGAGCTCGGCGGTCTCGTTGACGCGGTCGAGAATCGGATTCACCTCGACGATCTCGAACGAGTCGAGCAACTCCGACTCCGCTACGAGCTCCATCGCAAGGTGCGCTTCGCGATACGAGAGGCCGCCGCGCACCGGCGTCCCCACACCCGGCGCAACGTCGGGGTCGATGACGTCCATGTCGAGCGAAACGTGGACGAAGGCAGCGCCGCGCGCGCGCTCGAGCGCCTCGCCCACGACCTCCTGCACGCCACGGCGGTCGAGCTCGCTCATCGTGTACACGGCAACGCCCAGCTCGCGCACGAGCTCGCGCTCGCCAGCATCGAGCGAACGGACGCCGATCAGCGAGACGCGGCTCGGATCGAGTGCAGGAAGCGGCCAAACGTCGCTTCGGAAACCGTCCTCGGCCTGGCCGAGCGCGACGGCGAGCGGCATCCCGTGGACGTTCCCGCTCGGTGTCGTCTCGGGAGTGTTCAGATCGCCGTGGGCGTCGAACCAGAGGACCGCTCCGGGCCCGGCGCGCGATGCCATCCCGCCAAGCGTGCCGAGAGCGACCGAGTGATCACCGCCGAGCACGACCGGGAGGAGACCCGCCTCGGCCGCCTCCGCGACACGACGAGCAACCTGCTCGCACGTCGCCTTGATATCGCCGAGGAAGCGAGCACGGTCGCTTCCTGTCGCAACCGTCTCCGCGATCGCCGCCTCCACGTTCCCCCAGTCGGCCGCCTCGACCCCGAGCGCCTCGATCCGGTCGCCGAGCCCCGCATACCGGATGGCGGAAGGACCCATGTCGACGCCGCGACGGCCGGCGCCGAGGTCGAGCTCCGCGCCGATGATCGCGACGTTCTTCCGCGCCGCCATGCGGCGACGATAGCGCTCGGATCGCGGCGCGCGCGTGTATGAGAGGGCAGGTCCCCTCATTCACCTCGGATCCTCCGGGTACCATGGGTCGGCGACGGCGAGGTAGCTCAGTTGGTAGAGCACACGGCTGAAAACCGTGGTGTCGCCGGTTCGATTCCGGCCCTCGCCATCTCCCTGCGGTGGTCTCGAACGTCAGCCGTGCGGCCGTGGTCGGGCGGCTGCGGTTCGAAGAAATGCGAGGCCGACGACGAGCCGAGCGGCTCCCGCGACGATTGCTCCTTGCTCCGGAAGGGCGAAACTCCCACCAGCGAGAGTCGAAGAGGCGGAGTGGCGACGGCCGTCGGACTCGTTCGGGTTTCTGTCTCGACCGTCTCGCCGCTCACGACCAGAGCGTGCGCGGCCGCTCCTCGAGCTCGCCGTCCACCTCGACGTCGACCTTCTCGTTGAAGAAGCAGAGCAGGTCCTTCAGGGGCTCGGCCTCGCGCGTCGGCTCCGGGTAAGACCAGACGAGATCCTCGAGCACGTCGCCGTTCGCACGTACGGAGTAGTACGACGCAAGGCCCTTGTACGCGCAGCGGGTCCGCGTCTCGCTCGGAACGAGCACGTCGGTTCGAACATCCTCGCGCGGCAGGTACCAGCGCGTCGGCAAGCCGGCCTCGAAGAGCGCCGTGGCGCCGGTCGAGTCGGCAACGACGTCGCCCATCACGCTGACGCGGATCCGCCGGGACGTCGGGAGGGCGTCGATGCGGTGATACGGATCGCGTGCATGACCGAAGACCTGCTCGTCCTCCTCGAACCACTCGTCGAGCTTGTCCCAGTAGAACGCGACGTAACCCGCAAGCGGCGCGGCCTCCTCCATCGGCTCCCGGTACGTCCACGCGGCATTCTCGGCGACCTTTCCGCGCGCGCGTAGCGTCCAGTACGACGCATCTCCCTTGTGGGGACAATGCGTCGAGTGATCGGTCGGCTCCAGGAGGTCGATCCGGACGTCCTCCTCCGGCAAGTAATAGACCGGCAGGTGCTCACCTTCGTGCAGAAGCTTCGCGCGGCGGCTGTCGACGACCGTCTCACCCGCGAATGTCGCGCGAACCCGCCGTGGCGAGTCTTCGAAGAAGAGGAATCTCCCCTTCGCGCTGCGGTTCAAGATGCCGCGGGTTTGCGGCGCGAAGGGACC
>JALZEM010000138.1 GCA_030862005.1 Actinomycetota bacterium
GTCTAGGGCTGCCCGCCGGATCAGGGGATCGACGCATGCGCCGGATGGGCCGCAGCGCGTCCGGACGTCCCCGCGACCGCTTGGTCGCTCGGGCGACACCGATCCTTGGAGTGCGCCGCCGTTTGCCGCCTCTGCGCCGAAAGTCCCTACGGCTTCGGCGCGACGTCTGACCTCGCCATGTCGGCCGGCGCGGGCGGCGGGGTCAGATCTCGTCGAGTGGCCGCGCGCGGCAGCGGCGCGCGGCTCTGCCGGCGCGGCTACGCGTCGTCGGCGTAGGCCGATGCGAACCGGTCGCGGCTGTTCACGGCGCGCTGCACCTGGGCGACGTACGCCGCGAGCTCGGACTCCTTGTGTTCAATCCGTTCCCGGAGCTCGGCGAGCTCGGCCTCGGCGCGCTCGATGCGCTGCTCGCGCAGCTCGAGATCGGCCTCGACGCGCACCGCCTGAGCATCGAGCTCCGCCTCACGCTCGTCGAGCTCGTTCGCCCGGCGACGAACCTCGTCCTCGATCTCGGCGAGCCTTCTGTCCTGGCGCTCCACACGCGCCTTCTGAGAAGCCGCAATCGTTTCGACGTTCACGACCTCCGCTTCGCGATTCGCGAGGTTCCGCTCGCGCTGGCCAAGCCGCGCGGCACGATCCTCGAGCTCGAGCGTCCGGGCTTCGGACGCCTCGATCCCCTCGACCGCCGCCTCGCGGCGCGCCACGGCTCTCTCGCGGCGCGTGAGATCACGGTTCTTCTGTTCGACGTCGAGCGCGATCCGGACGTGTTGCCGGTCGCCTGTCTGAAGAGCGACGAACTTCCGCTCCGCCTCCTCGCGCCCAGCTTCCGCGTCCGCAGCGCGCTGTTCGAGGTCCTTGACCCACTTCTCCTGCCCGTCCGCTCGCCGCGCGTGCTCAGCGAGCCAGCGCTCACGGTTCTCGAGATCCGCAGCCGCGGATGCCAGCTTGACGGTGACGTCCTCGACCTTCGACCGCAGCCTGGCGAGCTCGCCCTCACGGTCCTCGAGCTCCGCGAGGAGGTGGGCGATCTGCGTCGTCTCGTCGCCGTACGAGGGGCCGAAGCGGGCAAGACGGCGCTCGAGTTGTTCCACGCGCGCTTCGGCCGCGGCGACGTCCGCCGTCCTCTGCTCGAGCTCCTCGAGCGCCTCGGTGAGGAGCTCGCCGCGCGTCCTCGCCATGCCGTCGACGAGCTCGGTCGCGTTTCGAAGGAAATAGTCCTCGATGCTGCGTCGTAGGCGGGACATCGTTTTTCCGCTTTCCGGCCGCAGATCGCGTTTTTTCGGTACGTGCCCTTAATCAACGGGCGAACGGCGCCGCGCCGTAATCACTCGCGCGAGGGTACGCGCGAACAGAGTGTCAGCCGCCCGTCCGAGCCCGACGGCTGCGGTCGGGCGGGTGGCGGCCGGGCCAAGCTCGGGATCAGGAACGCAGCGTTGCGGCGTGAGCGCCGGCAGCTCGATCGGAAGACGGACGCAGCGAGCAGTCGCCGCAGGCCTCGGTTTTGCAAGCCGCGCGAGGACATAGTCAATGGCTCCGGCCGTCTGACGAGGCGACTCTCGCTGTTCCGACGGCCGTGCAGCGTTACGCTCGCTCGAACGAGAGGACTCAGGAGGATCCAATTGAGCGTCGCGCGTCTCGAGCACATCCCCGGGTTCAACATCGACCGTGTCGCCGCCGCGGCCGGCGACGACCCCGAGATCCTTCGCCTGGAGAACCTCGACACCGACGTCCCACCGCCCGCCGAGGCGCTGGAAGCCACACGGGCAGCCATCGGCGAGGACGACGCAAACAGCTGGCTCCCGTTCACCGGTCGCGACGACCTCAAGGAGGCCGTGGCCGCGTACATCGAGCGCCGAGGCGGGCCGCGCTACGACGGGCGGCGCGAGATCGTGATAACGAGCGGCGAAGGGGACGCGATGCTCGACGCCCTCTTCTGCCTGACCGATCCCGAGGACGAGGTCGTCGTCACCGATCCGACGTACGCCGGCATGCTGAACCGGGTGCGTCTCGTCGGGGCCGTTCCGCGGCTCGTCCCGCTCCACGTGGTCGACGGTGAGTGGCGGCTCGATCTCGATTCGTTGCCGGGCGCGGTGACCCCGCGCACGCGCGTCGTCTTCGTCAACAACGCGTCGTTCCCGACGGGTTGGGCCGCGAACGACGCGGAATGGGATGCGATCGCCTCGATCTGCCGCGAACGGGACCTGTGGCTGCTCTACTGGGGTGCCTACGAGGGGGTCCTGTTCGACGGGCGCCCGATCCGGCATCCCGCGGCACTTCCCGGGATGCGAGATCGAACGGTCACCGTGAGCTCCGCCTTGGACAAACGCATGATCGCGTGGCGCGTCGGCTGGGTTGTCGCGCCGGGCGAACTCGTCAACGACGTCTCACGCGTCCACATCTACAACGGGTTGGTCGCAAGCGGCTTCGCGCAGATCGGAACACGCGTCGCCCTTGGCGTGCCCGACGCGGAGCAGGCGGCCGCGAACGCCGAGTGGCAACGGCGGCGGGACGAGACGCTTCGGCAGCTCGACGGTCTTCCCGCCGTTCGACCGGCGGGCGGGTGGTCCCTTCTCCTCGACGTCGCCGCGCTCGGCCTCGACTGCCTTGACGTCTCGGATCGCCTGCTCGAGGAGAAGGTCGCGGCGACCCCGATGCGCGGCTGGGGCGGCGAGATCGCGGACCGCCATGTTCGCTTCGTGTTCAGCAACGAGCCGGTCGAGCGGCTGGCGCTGCTCGGCGACAGAGTCCACCGCGCTCTCGCGCGCTGCCGGGCCGAGGTGAGCAAACCCCCGTAGCGCCGATTACAGGGCCTTGTCGAGGGCTCCACATCACGACGAGGATGCCCTCGTGAGAGCGACCCGGCACCGGCGAGATGGAGCGTGAGTCCGGCTGGGATCAAGTGAGGTACGAGGCTGTCGGAGATCGGGCCCGGACACCACCCAACGCCGGCCGATCTTGCAGCCGACGCCGACCAACTCGAACGCGTCATCGCCGAGCGCGAACCGCAGAACCCGAAGCCGCTACTGATCCACGAGCTACGTTTGACGGGCGGGCGCAGATCCAGCCCACGTAAAGGCTCGTCACACCCGAGGCCTGCGCAACGCCCGAAAAGTGGGCGCACCTGGGATCGAACCAGGGACCTCCCGCGTGTGAAGCGGGCGCTCTCCCGCTGAGCTATGCGCCCCTACGGCGACGATCGTAGCGGCAAACCGGTGCTACCCTGAACTCGCCCGGTCGCGCTAGGCGGGGAGCTAGCGGTTCCCTGAACCCGCAATCCGCTATAGCGGGGCTGAAGTCCCTCCCGAGGGAGAAGCTTCGAGGTAGGGCTGAAGCACGTGAGCGTTGACGGTCAGGTCCCGCGCACTGAGAGCCTGCGAACCGCGTCAGGTCCGGGAGGAAGCAGCGCTAAGCGGAGTCTCTCAGGTGCCGCGGCCAAGCCTGACCCGAGCAAGCGGCGGAAGCACCGCCTCGTAAGCCCTCTCGAAGGAGGGTGCGCGGCCGGGTTTTTTCCACAGATGTGACGGCGCCGCGCTGCTCTACGATGCAGTCACGTGACGGCGCTCTACCGGAAGTACCGGCCGCAGGACTTCGACGAGGTCGTCGGGCAAGAGCCGGTCGTGCGAACGCTTCGGAACGCGATCGAGCGTGACCAGATCCGGCAGGCCTACCTCTTCGCCGGACCGCGAGGGACCGGAAAGACGTCGCTCGCGCGCATCCTCGCGAAGGCGCTCAACTGCGCCTACGGGCCGACGACCAAACCGGATGGTCAGTGCAATTCATGCGTGACGATCGCGGCGGGCACATCGCTCGACGTGATCGAGATGGACGCGGCAAGCCAGCGCGGAATCGACGACATCCGTGAGATTCGGGAACGCGTCGTCCTCCAGCCGGTCGAGGGTCGGTACAAGGTCTACATCCTCGACGAGGCGCACCAGCTCACGGATGCGGCCTTCAACGCGCTCCTGAAGCTGATCGAGGAGCCCCCGCCGCATCTCGTCTTCGTCTTCTGTACGACGGACCTCGGCAAGATGATCCCGACGGTCAGGTCGCGGTGCCAGACGTTCATGTTCGCGCGACCGCGGCTGCCCGACCTCACCCGGCTGCTGCGCCGCGTCGCCGACGGCGAGGGCATCGACGCGCCGGACGCGGCGCTGGCGCTCGTCGCGCGGAGCGCACGCGGGAGCTTCCGCGACGCCGTCTCGACCCTCGACCAGCTCGCGGCCGCGACGGACGGCGCCGTAACCGTGCAGGCGGTGCTGCAGCTCCTCGGCGCAGTCGAGGAGGAGGCGCTCTTCCGGATCTGCGACCTCATCGTGGACGGGGACACCGCCGGTCTCCTGACCTTCGTCGAGGAGCTCGCGGACCAGGGCCAGGACCTCGCGCGGCTCGTGGCCGATCTCCTCGAGCATCTGCGCCACCTCTTCCTCGTCCAGCACATGGGCGAGGTCCCCCAGTCCCTTCCCGTCACAGCCGAGACGAGAGAGCGCCTGCGCTCTCAGGCGAACCAGCTCGGCCAGCCGCTCGTCCTTCGCCTCATCGACCTCCTTGCCGTCGCCGTCGACGACGTGCGCCAAGGCGGTGACCCCCGGCTTCCACTCGAGCTCGCCCTCGTCAAAGTGACGCGGCCCGGCGCCGACCTCTCGCGCGAGTCACTCGCCCACCGGCTCGAGCTCCTCGAGTCGCGCGGGCGTGACGCCGCACACGCGACCGAAGCGCCGGCCCCGACCCCGCCCCCAGCCGCGCCGGTGCGCGCGGAGCCCGACACCGGCGACGCAACGCCACTCGACCTCGAACAGGTTCAGCAGCTCTGGAAGCAGGCGGTTCTGCCGGCCGTCGCGGAGCGGTCGATTCCAACCGCGTCCGTGCTGAACGAAGCGCGTCCGATCGAGCTCGCGGGCGATCGCCTCGTGATCGAGTTTCCGCCCGCAGCCTCCTTCCACCGGAATCTCGCGGAAGAGCCGAAGAACGCGACCCTGCTCACGGACGTGCTCCACGAAATGACCGGCCGCCGGCTGACCCTTGCTTTCGCGGTCGGGGAGGCCGTAGAGGAGGCGACGTCGGAGGAAGAGCGCGCGCCGACGGAGGAAGAATTCGTATCCCTCTTCAAGTCGACGTTCGACGCGCGCGAGGTGGACGACGAAAGAGGCTAGAACCGCGCTGCGCTCACCGCGAGCAAGACGTCGAGTCCTTGCTGCCAACGGATGAACGTTCTGCGGGCTCGGGGCACCGCGGCGGCAGGCGTCGCGCGTGTCGCCAGGATGACTCTGGCCGGATCGCGGGTCGCCTCTCGCAACGCCGGGCCTGAAGGCGTCTGAGAAGCGTCTCCCACCGTTTTGACCAGCGC
>JALZEM010000188.1 GCA_030862005.1 Actinomycetota bacterium
TCGTCTTCCGAAACCACGAGATCGACCTCGCGAAGCCGTGGCGGCGGATCTCGTTGGTCGACGCGCTCTCGCGCGAGCGCGTGTGGTCCCGAGACGAAGGCGAGCTCCGAGCGCTGCTCGAGGGACGTGGAATCGACACCGGCCACGACCGCACGTGGGCGCAGCTCGTCGACCACGCGCTCACTCAATTCGTCGAGCCGAGCCTCGTCGACCCGACGATCCTGCACGACTATCCGATCGAGCTCTCGCCGTTCGCCCGCACGACCGATCACGATCCCACTCTTGTCGAGCGGTTCGAGTACTACGTTGGCGGGATGGAGCTGGGAAACGCGTTCACGGAACTCAACGATCCCGACGAGCAGGCGGAGCGTTTCCGGATGCAAGCGGGTGAACGCGACGCCGGCGACGTCACGGCGGAGGCCGGCGATCCGGACTACGTCGAGGCGCTGGCCTACGGGATGCCGCCAACGGGCGGGCTCGGGCTGGGGATCGACCGCCTGACGATGGTCCTGACCGGGCGCGAGACCATCCGTGACGTCATTTTGTTTCCAGCGCTGCGCGAACGATCAGATTCGTAAGACCCTCGTCGCGAATACGGCGGATGCCGACCACTTGCACGGAATCGTTGTTCTGTCGCACGGGTTACCGCGAGTACGTCGCGCTCAACCCGCTGAGGTGGGCCCTCGATCGCGAGAATCCGGGCTGCTTGCCGGCGCCGTAGGCGCGCCCCGTCGAGGCCAGGAGGTAGACGCTCGCCAGGCCGGCCCATTCGCCGTACGGCTCGAGCAGCTCGCACGTGTCCTCCGCGTCCGCCCAACGACCGCGCAGAGCGGCGCAGATCTTGATGAGCCCGAGATCCCCGACGAGGCCGAGGTCGACGCGGCCGAGCCCGTGAAGCGCGACCATTGCCGCCGACCACGGCCCGAGCCCGCGCTCCCGCTCGAGCCGTCGTGCCACCTGGTCGCTCCCAACCCGCCGCAACCGCTCGAGGTCGAGCTCACGCGATAGCCGGATGAGAGCCACCGCCTTGCGGCTCGCGAGGCCGTGGCGCTCGAGCTCCGCGGGCGAGAAGCACGCGAAGGTCGAACGCGTCGGCGGGAGGTAAAGGCCGGCGTGGGGCTGCCCGGCGAGGCGGAGGAGGCGGGCTTCGAGGAGCCGCGCAGCCTTCGCCTGAATCAACTGGCCGCAGACGGCCTTGAGCAGAGCGTGCGTCACGGTCGCCACCCGAAGCGGGCGGAGGCCACGGTGGTTCCGGATCGGCTCGGCGAGGAGCGCGTCGTCGGCGAAGCGGTCGAGAAACTCGGAGTAGTCGTCGTCGAGCGCCAGCATGAAGCGCAGGTGCTCCACCGCCTCGGACGGGCTCTCGGCTTCGATCGTCACGGCGAGACTCGCGTCCGGCCGTTGCCAGACGCGCGCGAGCACGGGAGCTCCGGCGCGCTCGTAGACGAGAGTGAGAACGCCGTCGCGAAAGACCCGCGTGGCGTCGCTCCTCATCCGAACGGACGCCGCGAGCGAGTAGGGAGGTCGTGGGACGAGGGTGGTTTCGCGAACCACCCGCGGCAATCTAGTCGGCGAAGCGGCCGGTCAGGCGGGCGCAAAGGCGGAAGCGGCCGCGAGCGCGGCGAACGCGTCCGTCGCCATGGGCTCGAGGGGAACGGTGTCGCGTTCGCTCCTCACGTCCGGCGTCGGAGCCGTGACGGGGCGCGGAGGCCGCTCGTTCGAACTCGTAACTCGAGGGAGACCGTCCAGTGGAAGCGGCTCCGTCTCGTGAGTCGGCCCGTCGTCGCGAGACCACCAGTGCTTCAACCCCATGCATCTCACTGTAGGGGGAACACGCAGGAATGCCAGAAGCTGTATGAAAACCGGGCACCGGCGTCATTCGAATAACCATGAGGACGTAATGCAGAAATTAAGGGTGTTGCGGAAGACACACGGAGCCGATACGGACGCCATGGCCTGCTCGTTGCCTCCCGACCGGTTCGGTACCATAGGACGCCCGTACGACCGGAAAGGATGTTGAGCGTTGTTCGAACGCTTCACTGAACGCGCAAGACAGGTCGTCGTCCTCGCTCAGGACGAGGCCCGTGCTCTGAAGCACAACTACATCGGGACCGAGCACATCCTCCTCGGATTGCTGCGTGAGGAGGAGGGTCTCGCCGCGCGTGTCCTCGAGAGCCTCGACATCACGGTCGAGGAGGTTCGCGCGCAGGTTGCGCGGATCGTCGGCCAGGGCGACGAGGTCACCACCGGGCAGATCCCCTTCACGCCGCGCGCGAAGAAGGTGCTCGAGCTGGCTCTTCGCGAGGCCCTCTCCCTCGGGCACAACTACATCGGCACCGAGCACATCCTCCTCGGCCTCGTCCGCGAGAACGAAGGCGTTGCGGCGCGGATCCTGCTCGACTTCGACGCGGACGCGGAAAAGATCCGCAACGAGATCATCCGAATGCTTTCGGGGCCGGGTCGCCGCCAGCAGGGCGGAGGCGCTGCGCCCGAGAAGGCGAAGAGCTCGAAGCTCCTCGACCAGTTCGGCCGGAACCTCACCAAGCTCGCCTCCGAGGGCAAGCTCGATCCGGTTGTCGGCCGCCAGGTCGAGATCGAGCGCGTCATGCAGATCCTGTCCCGCCGCACCAAGAACAACCCCGTGCTGATCGGGGAGCCGGGCGTCGGCAAGACCGCCGTCGTCGAGGGCCTCGCCGCCCGGATCAGCTCGAACCAGGTGCCCGAGATCCTCAAGAACAAGCAGATCTACACGCTCGATCTCGCGGCGCTGGTCGCGGGCTCGAAGTACCGCGGCGAGTTCGAGGAGCGGCTGAAGAAGGTCATGAAGGAGATCACGCAGCGCGGCGACATCATCCTCTTCATCGACGAGCTCCATAACCTCGTCGGCGCCGGCGCCGCCGAGGGCGCGATCGACGCCGCTTCGATCCTGAAGCCGGCTCTCGCGCGCGGCGAGCTCCAGACGATCGGCGCGACCACGCTCGACGAGTACCGCAAGTACCTCGAGCGCGACGCGGCGCTCGAGCGCCGCTTCCAGCAGATCAAGGTCGACGAACCGTCGGTCGACGACACGGTCCAGATCCTCCGCGGCCTACGCGACCGATACGAGGCGCACCATCGCTGCACGATCACGGAGGACGCGCTCCAGGCCGCCGCGGTCCTCGCAGACCGGTACATCCAGGACCGCCACCTGCCGGACAAGGCGATCGACCTGATCGACGAGGCCGCGTCGCGGATGCGGATCAAGACGATGACCGCTCCGCCGCGCTACCGCGAGCTCGAGGAAGAGATCGAGAAGGTCCGCCAGGACAAGGAGGCGGCGATCGAGGCGCAGGAGTTCGAGAAGGCCGCGAACCTTCGCGACAAGGAGCGGAAGCTGACGCAGAAGCGCCGCGAGCTCGAGGAGAAGTGGCG
>JALZEM010000203.1 GCA_030862005.1 Actinomycetota bacterium
AGCGTCGAGCGGCAGCGTGGAGGCTCGACGCGACGATCGTCGCCGTCGCCGCTGACGAAGTCATCGGCGGGATTTGGGTCGACGCGACCTACTTCGGCTACGGGGAGATCGGGATGTTGGTCGCCCGCGATTGGCGTGGTCGCGGCGTCGGATCGGCACTCGTCGCAGCGTCAATCGACTGGGCCCGTGAACATGGTCTGCACAAGCTTTCGCTGAGCGTCTTCCCCCACAATGAGGCGGCGATCGCGCTCTACCGGAAATTCAAATTCGACGTAGAAGGCCGCTGCCCGAAGCAGATCCGACGAGCCAACGGTGAGCTTTGGGACCTGATTGACATGGGCTTGCTGCTCGAGGCGGAGTGACCCTCGGCCTCGGCCATGCTTTCGTCCGGCGGCGCGCTCAGCCTGCCGGCGCCTTCCCGGTGGCACTCGACCTTTCCCCGGCGGACCGGACCTCATAGAAGGTTTCGTAGCGTAGGTCGTCCGAGTCGCGCTGCACCGCGGTTACTGCGGTCCACCGGCCGATCGTCGGGCCGAACCGGTACGCGCGAAGAGCGATAGTCGGCGGCGTACCCGGCTCTAGTTCCCGCTCGATCCGGACTGCGCCTTCGGTGGAGATGTCGAAGAGGCCACGCGCCCGGGCCTCCGCGAGCGGAATCCGCTCCGCGATCGTGAGCACGAGGCGGCGGTCGCCGCGCTCGACGTAAAACTCGTCGCCGACGGAGATCTCGCGTCTTCCTCGAAGCACGTCGAGGCTAATCGATTCGGCGCCGATATCACCGAGGAGCGCGAGGAACCCAGGCGATCCGATTCGCACGACAGGCGGATAGCACGACACCTGTGTGAGATAGCGGTCCTCAGCGCGCGCAAGCTCGTAACGACAGCCTGCAGCGTCCCGTCCCGTTTCGCCACCATCCGTGACCCGGCGCGACCCCTTCGACAGAGTCACGCTCCCCGGAGATCAACACCTTGTAGGCGAAGTCGGCCGATTCGCCACCTGAGGACCGCTTGGCGTCACCTCCGCAGGCGGATATCCCCGCCACGAGGAGCACGGCAAGGGACGCCGCTCGTACAGGCGATCGATATCGACAATCATGAGTCGTGATCCGGGCCCGCGCCGTACCCGCGAATCCGGAGGTGTAGCCCTCCTCGACTTCGCCCCTCCATCCGAGTAGTCGGCGTGGGTACGACGCGCGCGCCACGGGTAGCTCCCAGGCATGAGCAGCGATCTATCCGCGGCGCTCGCCCGCCTCCGCGACGCCCTTGCGGCCATTCGACTCGACCTCAAGGTCGCAGGAGCAGGCCACGCGCGCCGCGTCCGTGACGACCTCGTCGCGCAGGTGGACGACTACCTGCTGCCGCGCCTTCGCCAGATGGATGCGCCCGTGCTGATGGTCGTCGGCGGGTCAACGGGCGCGGGGAAGTCAACGATCGTGAACAGCCTCGTGGGCTCGGAGGTCAGCCGCGCGAGTGTCCTTCGCCCGACGACGCGCGCACCGGTCCTCGCCTGTCACCCCGACGACCTACGCTGGTTCGAGGACCAGCGCATCCTCCCCGGGCTCGCGCGGTCGACGGGCGGCACGGCCGGGGCCGGCGTACTTCACCTCGTACCGACGAGCGCGCTTCCGGAGGGCCTCGCGCTCCTCGACTCGCCCGACATCGACTCCGTCCTCGCGGAGAACCGCGCGCTCGCCAACCAGCTGCTCGCCGCCGCGGACGCGTGGCTCTTCGTGACGACGGCCGCCCGGTACGCCGACGCCGTGCCGTGGGAGTTCCTCCACGCGGCGCGCGACCGCGGCACGTCCCTCTCGGTCGTGCTCAACCGTGTTCCGGCCGACGCCGACCGAGAGGTGCCGGCACACCTGCAGGAGATGCTTCGGGAGCGCGGGCTCACGGGCGTCGACCTCCTCGTGGTTGCCGAAAGCGCGCTCGCGGACGGCCGCATCCCCGAGCGCGCGCTCGCCCCGGTTCGGCGCTGGCTCGACATGCTCGCTGCGGACGCAGACGCGCGCGCGGGGCTGATCCGCCGCACACTTCGCGGCGCGATCGCGAGCCTCCCTGCCCGTGCGGGCGCGGTCGAGCGGGCCGCGGTCGAGCAGCTCGCCACCGCGGGAGAGCTTCGCTCCGATGTCGACGCCGCCTACGCAGGGGCACTGCGCGAGGTCGACGCGGCCCTGCGGAGCGGATCGCTCCTCCGCGGAGAGGTGCTCGCGCGCTGGCACGAGGTGGTCGGAACCGGGGACTTCATGCGCGCGATCGAGTCGCGCGTCGGCGGAGTACGCGACCGCCTGCGGAGCTTGCTCACCAATTCGCCCTCCGCGGAGCGTGAGCTCCAGATCGCGGTCGAGAACCGCGTCGAGGCGGTCGTCCGCGCCGCCGGCGAGCACGCCGCGGAGCGCGCGGCGCAGGTATGGCGCGAGCGCCCGTCAGGGAAGGCGCTCCTTACCGAGGCGCCGGAGCTCGAGCGAGCTTCGCCGCACCTCATGGCCGCGACGGAGGACGAGGTGCGCAATTGGCAGACGTTCGTTTTCGACCTCGTCCGACGCGAGGGCTCGGAAAAGCGCATGGCCGCGCGCCTGGCGTCCCTGGGCGTGAACGGAGCCGGCCTCGCCGTCATGCTCGCCGTTTTTGCGCACACCGGCGGCCTCACGGGCGCAGAGGTGGTCGTCGCGGGCGGAACGTCCGCCGTCGGGCAGAAGCTCCTCGAGGCGATCCTCGGCGACCAGGCTGTCCGGACGCTCGCGTCGCGCGCGCGCGAGGATCTCGTCGAGCGCGTAGAGCGGCTCCTCCGCGAGGACGCGGCGCGGTTCGAGGCGCGCCTCGACGCGATCGCCCCGGACGCAGAGGCGTACGCGGAGCTCCACGCGGCGACGGACGCCGTGCGACGCGCCTCGTGAGCGGCGAGCTCGACGCTCGGCTCGCCGCGCTAAGCAAGGCGGCACGCCTCGCTGAGGGACGGCTCGATTCGGCCGTCGTCGCCGACGCGAAGGCCGTGACGGCGAAGGCGGGAGCGCGGCTCGGCCTCGGCCTCGAGTCAACGGTCGTCGCGCTCGCAGGGCCAACCGGCGCCGGCAAGTCCCAGCTCTTCAACGCTCTCACCGGGGCCGAGCTCGCCGCCGTCGGCCGCCGTCGGCCCACTACCTCGACCGGCCAGGCGGCGACGTGGGGCGACGGTGCCGACCCGCTCCTCGACTGGCTCGAGATCCCCCGGCGGCATCGGCTCGACGCAGGGCAGCTCGACGGGCTCGTGCTCCTCGACCTCCCGGACTTCGATTCTGTCGAGGCCGCGCACCGGCTCGAAGTCGACCGCGTCGTCGCGCTCGCCGACCTTGTCGTCTGGGTGGTCGACCCCCAGAAGTACGCGGATGCCGCACTGCACGACCGCTACC
>JALZEM010000204.1 GCA_030862005.1 Actinomycetota bacterium
AGGATGTTCAGCTCGGCCTGGATGCACCGCTGGAGAAACTCGACGGTTTCGGTGCTGAGCGTCCCGAGCTTGACCATGTCTGTCAGGTCGAGTCGCCGCTTGCTGAACTTGCGGATCGTGACGAGCGGGCCCGAAAGGGAGAGCGGCGGAATCACGGCGTTGACACGGCTTCCGTCGGGTAGACGTGCGTCGACGAGCGGCTGCGACTCATCGATCCGGCGCCCGACCTGGGCGACGATCTTGTTGATGATCCGCCGCAGATGTGACTCGTCCGTGAAGCGGACCGTCGTCTCGTACAGCCGTCCCTGGCGCTCGACCCAGACGTCGAACGGGCCGTTGACCATGATCTCGGTTACGGCCTCGTCCGCAAGCAGGCGCTCGAGCGGCCCGTGGCCGAGAATGTCGTCGGCGATCTCGCTCGTGATCCGCTCGCGGTCGTCGCGCGACATCCCCGCCTCCGGACCGAGGTGAGTTCGGATGTCGGACGTCACGCGCTCGCGTAGCGCGCCCGGATCCATCGTCACGTTGAAGAGCTGCGGCCCGAGCTCGCCGATCACGGCGAGGTGAATCCGGTTCTTCACGTCCGCGAACGGGTCCCTGCCGGACGAAGGCGCGACGGGCCGGGCGGTCGAAAGGCGCTCGTGGAGTTCCATCTACGCCTTCTTTCTCCGACGAAGCCTGCGGCCGCCGTTCTGCTCGGCCGGCTTCGCGCCGTTGCTCGTGTACATCTCGGCGAGCGAGCGAAACGCCCGCGCCGCCTCGGAACGAGGCTTTGCCATCGCGACCGGCTGACCCTCGTTGACCGAGCGGGGAATCTCTCGGTCGCTCGGGACGAAGACGTCCGGCGTCCTTCCGATGATCGCGACGACGTCGTCGCGGGTGATGCCTACCCTGCTGTCCGCGCGGTTGAGGACCAGGCGGATCCGGTCGTTGTCGTACGCCATCATCTCGAGCGTCTCGAGCCCGAGCTTCGTGTTCTTCAGTGACAGCGCGTCGAGCATCCCGACGATGCAGAGGTGCGACGAGCTGTCGATGGAGGCGATCACCTCCGGCGTGAAGCCGGGGGGCGTGTCGACGAGCACGTAATCGTGCGTCGAGCGAAGCGTCGCATAGACGTCCCGGAGGAACTCGACCGTGACGGCGCCCGCGTGGTCCGGACGCGTTGGCGCGAGCAGCACACGCGCGCCCGAGGCATGGGTGGCGAGGTAGCCGTCAAGCTTCTCGCCGTCGAGAGAGCCGCCTGACTTCGCGAGGTCGTAGATCGTCCTTTCAGGCACGAGGCCGAGCGAGAGACCGAGATCCCCGAACTGGAGATCCAGGTCGACGACGGCGACCTTGTGCCCCTCGGTCGCGAGCGCGACGGCGAGGTTTGCCGTCGTGAGCGTCTTGCCCGTGCCCCCCTTGGGGCCGAGGATGCAGATCATCGGAGCTGTCGCCACGCCCGTGGCAACCGCGGCGCCCTCCCGCCGCGCGACTGCTTTGTGCAGCGTGAAGCCGACGTGTTCGGGCGTCTGCGGCAGCGTCACGATGTCGTCGGCTCCGACCTCGAAGACGCGCTGGACGAAGCCGTTCGGCGATCCTGTGCAAAGGACCACCACGGGACGGTCCGGCCGCTGCTTGACGGCGCCGTCGATGAAGTACACGGTGCGATCCGAGTACCCCTCACAGGCGACGACCACGAGGTCGGTCGCGGTCTCCTGGAGACTCGTCCAGCTGTCTTCGAGACCGTCGACGAGCGCCACGATCTGGATGTCCGACTCGACCGGAAGCGCGTCCTGAACGAGGTTGTGGTCGATACCGGTGTCGAGCGCGACGAGAACTCTGATCATGTTCGTCATCGCCGGCCTCCGAACGACCGCATCACGTTCACGGGCTTGACGTCGAAGAGGATCGTCTCGAGCGTGACGATGTCGGGCGTCGTTCGGGTCGCGCCCGTCTTCGGGCGGAGAACGACCCAGACCTTCCCGTTCTCCTGGGAGAACGCGATGTCCGCCGCCTGCTCATCCGTTACGCGTACGCTGACGTCCGACTTTTGCGACCCTGCCGCCAGTCCGCCGGCGGTCTTCTCGGGCGTACCGAGGACGAGGACGTCCTCGACGACGAGCTTCAAGACGGATCGCTCGGCCGCGTTCGGGTCGACGGTACCGTCAGGCTGAAGGCGTTTGACGTTGAACGCCGCGAAGACGTCGACGTGGTCGCCGACGTTCACGTTGCCGATCATCCCGTGCGCGCTGTCGAGCGAGAGCGTGAGGGCCCGCTGCTCCGCCGTCAGCTTGTTCGTGATCGCTCCGACCGGCGACGGCTTGAAATCGGCGATCGTCAGCTGCTCCCCGGGGATGATGTCTTTGCTCGCAACGAGCCCGCTGAGGTCACCGGGATCCGTGATCGCACCCTCGTTCACCTCGCTCTTCGGCGTCGTCGTCGGCTGGAAGAGCTCCTCCCGCCCGATCACGCTGCCGGGGGTGCCCTCCTCGATCGTCGCCTTCGCGACCAGGACGGGCATCGGCTGGCTCCCGTCATTGACGCTCGCGCGATACCGCTTGAGATAGACGAGGAAGATGCCGGCCGCGAGCACGGCGGCGATGCCGCTGAGCGCAATGGTCCCTCCCCGAGTGGACATCAATTTGTGCGCGAATTCCATAGCGTGCCTTCCTTTCTATTCGACCAGTACCGCAATACAACTGCCAATTGCCGCGAAATCACAGAGCTCTTCGCTCGCTCCACCTTCGTTCAGCGAGAAGATGTACTTGATAAAATGGCCGACGATATATCCCTTGTCCGCGACAGGATCATCGTCCGCGCACGGACTTCCAAACCAGCCCGTCACGTAGAAGGTGGCGAATCCCGTGACCGGTACAACATCGTTGCCACTTCCACCGAACGTCCCGAACGGTGTCAGAAAGATCGGGACAATCCGAGGATCGTCTGGAGGAATGTTCGGAAAGAGACTCCAGTTATTCGGGCTCGTGCAGCTATTCGCTCCGCCGAGAATCCGATCTTTCATCCCGTGCTCGACCTGCCCGACCGCGCCGCCGGTCTGAATCGCAACACAGTTCCACGGCTGCGCCGTACTCCACAGGGCCGGCGCGGTCCCGGGGCAGGCCGTTCCCGTATTGCGCGTGTACCGGGGGGCACACCCCTGTGCAATCTCCTCCCGGAGATTCGGAATGTCGGGATCGCAATCGACCGACTGGTTCTGGCTCCCCGTGACGCGGAGCGTGACGAGTGGGTCGTTCACGCTCGACGCGTTCTCCAAGGTGCCCTGGATCCCGATTCTGACTACCAGGTCGTGCGTCGTGCCGAGCTGGAACGAGTTGGCGCCCGACACTCCGGATTCACTGATCTCTGCCGCTTCGATCGGGCCCGACCGCGGCTCCGTCGCGCTGAACGTGCGCTGGACGATTCCGAACGTGTCTTTGCACCTGTTCCCGCCGGATGTGGAGCACGTGCGTCCTCCCTGCGTGCCCGCGGTCTCCTCCCACCGGAGCTCGACCGGGATGGGTCCGGCGTTCGGCGGGACGGGTATCGTCGTACCCGAGACCCACTGCCCGTTCGCGGCATCGTAGGTCAGCGAATAACTCGTGCCCGAGACGACGGCCGTCACCTTCGCGTTCGCGACGGCGAGCGAGCCGAAGTCGACGTTGGCGGCGACCCCGATCGTGCATGTGGATTCCTCCGACGAGAAGTACGCGTCGGGGCACGTCCCGGAGAACAGCCTCACGCTGCGCGCGATCGGCGCATTCGGCTGCTGGCCGCTCCCGCTCGAGGACCAGCCGCGCGCAAAGACGATTCCGTTCGGAGGCTCGAGGTCGTAGCAGACGACAAGCTCCTCCCCACACGTTGTCGACGAGCCTCCGCCCAAGGCGACACGGACTCCGATCCGCTCCGCACTGATCGGAACGGAAACCGGGATCTCGCTGTTGTCCCAGACGGCCATACCGCCGGTGAAGCCCTTGCGCGTGATCGCGGTCGTCGCTAACACGGCGCCGGTGGTTTCGTTGATGAACATCACTTTCCCGACCAAGGGATTGATCTCGGGAACGGCAACCGGCAACGCGCCGTGTGAGTTCAGCGCACGCACCTCGACGCGGGCGTGCGCGTTCACGGCGGGGACGATGTTGAAGCCGAAGAACCACGGGAGGTTCGCCTCGGTGATCTTCACGTCGACCATTGCCGCGCTACACGGAGGTCCTTTGTCGCTGAAGTCCGTTCCGCCCTCGTTCCAGTACTTGGTCGAGTTGATGAGGACGTGGACGTTGCCCTGGTCGATTCCGCCGATCTGACGGTTGTAGGCCGCCGGGTCACCGGGATCGCCCGCGTACTTCCGGGCCTCGGCAATGATCGGGTCGTCGGAGCACGGAAGCGTGAAGCGGCCTCCGCCGGCAAGCGCGCCTGCGTCGGCTTGCACCTGCAGGTGCCGCTTGTGCTCGAACCAGTTCCCGACGTCGACAACGAGGGTGATGAAGAGAATGAGAACCGGGAGGAACAGCATGACGAGGACGAGAACGCCGCCGTCCTCCTTCCCCGCCTCCGCACGCAGCCGGCGAGCCTTGATCACGAGCACCCCGCCGCGTAGTTCGTCGGCGCGGCTTCGAGCCTCATCGTCGCCGAGCCGGTGATGGTCGTCTGCGTGATGCCGAGCCTCGACCCGAGGAACGGCATCCAGTTGTACGTCGCGTTCGCCGTGACGTGCACGGGGTCGCCGACGTTCGAGCTCCCGTTCGGAAACGAGATGCAAATCTCGAGTGGGGCGGACACGGACGCGCCACCGTTTCTGAGCTCCGGTGTGTCGGCCTGCTGCTGAATGTACTGCTGCAGCGATCCGGAGCCCGGGTTCTTGTTCACGACCGCCCACCGCGCGCCCTCGTTCGCCAGGTGGGTCTCGTCGATCCAGTAGTTGAACGCTTTGCCAAAGTCCAACATGCCGAAAAGCAAGATCAAGAGGATCGGAAGAACGAGCGCGAATTCGACTAGCGCAGCGCCACGCTCGTCGGTCAAACGACGCCTCAGTCTCCGGGTGAAATGGTTGAGTGGGTTCACGTTGCGCCATCGATACTCTCGTAACGAGATTCTTGTCTCGCTTCCGCCTGTACTCGTGTGGTTTGCCATTCGATATGAGAGGTTGTCGTCAATTGATCGTCTTGGCGCC